>JAUWWB010000032.1 GCA_030617085.1 Candidatus Omnitrophota bacterium | reverse complement strand
TTGTGGAATAAACAGTTCCCGATACGAAGCGCGTTATACCGGACCGTATCGGGATAGCGGCCGGAGGGATCCCCTTCTCCCCTGATAAGCTCCGCCCCCCGCTCTTTAAGGGGCCGGAGCCGATCCTCAGACAGACCGGGCGCGTGTATGAGAGTCCTCTCATCGAGCTGAAAAAAATAGACGTCCGGATGGCAGGATATGGAGGCGTATACCTTTTCCCTGCCCGGATCACCCGTCCCCTCAAAAGGCAACAAGGAAACAAACGGCAATTTGTCCCGAAGCGCCCTTTTATATCGCCCGTGCAATCTCTTGTCATAGATGATCGTCATAGTGAAACAGCCTCTGCCATCCTGATTCCCCCCTCTGTCATCCTAATCCCCCCTCTGTCATCCTAATCCCCCCTCTGTCATCCTGAGCGAAGCGAAGGATCTCCTACGTATCACTCCGAAACAAGCACTGTACTCCCGGCAGAGATTCTTCGCTTCGCTCAGAATGACAGTCGGGGGAGACGTTCACACGCATGGGCTTGAGCAACGACTCCGGCAGGACGCGTTCGGCGATCTTTTCGCGATCGACGATAAAAGCTTCTTCTCCTCTGTCCACCAGGAGGCATCCTCTTGGAACGTTTTTGTCTTTGTCGTAAAGCTCTTTTTTCCCCGCGGATATCTTTTTTATCCATGGCAGGTTTTCCCGCTCAAAACCGAAAAAGGCGGCTTCATCTTTCGGGTTGTAGCATACGCGCGGGGATTTGCCGTATGTCTCGTTAAAGATGTGTTCCAGCATGAGGGAAAAAATACGGCTTTCCGCTTTCAGCCTGAAGGCCGGATGGAAGGGCCCGGACAAGAGATCCTTTCCTCTCATCAGGCCTTCGGAGGGATGCAGGCCGCACCGGATGACCTTGATTCCCTTCGAGTCAAAATACAGGATAAGCAGCGCGCAGCGCCTGGCGGCCTCTTCTTCGGCAAGCGGGGAGTATTTGCCATCGGCCCATTCCTCAGCCAGTTCCGTCCCCTTCATGACAACGACCGGATAGATCCTGACCTCCCCCGCTCCGAGTTCTCCGGCGCGCCGGGCGGTGAAATATTCGTCATCCGCCGTGCCGAGAGGAAGCCCCACCATCATCTGGTGCCCCAGCTTAAAACCCTGCCGGACTATCATGCGGGATGAGCGCTCGATATCTTCCGCCGTGTGCCCCCTCCTGGCGGCCCGCAGCACTTTCTCGGACATCGACTGAACGCCAAGCTCGATGATCCCAACGCCACGGGTCTTTAAAAACGAAAGTATATCTTCATTAATGTAATCCGGACGGGTTGACAACCTTATCGCGTCGATCCGCCCCGCGTTCATGTATTTCTGAACAGGGCGGAGAAACTCGTCCTGAAGCCCTAAAGGCAATCCTGTAAACGTCCCCCCGAAAAATCCCACTTCCACCCTCGCGCCCGGAAGTGTCATGGTCGAAAGATACCGCTCTATCCTTTCCGCGACCTCCCGCGGCTCTATCATCCGCTCCCCTGTTATCTTTCTCTGGTCGCAGAACACGCACCGGTGCGGGCAACCGTTGTGGGGGATGAAGAAGGGGATGGTGTAGTGTGTTTTTGCCATTAGTTTATGAAACCAAAAGGGCAGGCACAGGGGCCTGCCCCTACATTTCACTCCAACTACTTCCCTACATGATCCAGGATATCAAGTCCTACCTCTTCAAACAACTCCCTGAGCTTCATCATGGGTAGTCCCAGGATGTTAAAATACGATCCTCTGATGTTATCGAAAAGCAGGGATCCGACGCCTTCGATTGAAAAGCCCCCGGCCTTGTCATAGGGCCCGAGCAAGCGGAAATATCTCTCGACCTGTTCGGCGGTCAGTGACGCGACAAGCAGGGAGCTTCTTTCAAACCCTTCGGCTTTCCCGCCGTCAGGGTCGATTACGCAAAGTCCCGTGTACACTTCCACCTCGCTTCCGGAAAACCTCTCCAGCATCTCACGGGCCGCGCCCTCCCCCTCGGGCTTGCCGAGAATTTCCTCCCCGTGGACAACAAGCGTGTCCGCGCCTATTACGATGGACTGCCGCTCGCCGGCGGCGACCGCTTTGGCTTTCCGCGCGGCGTTGATCTGAACTGTTTCCGAAATGTGCCTGTCCTTTTCCACGGTCTCCTCCACGCCGCTCGGCACAACCCTGTGGCGCAAGCCGCACTCGGAAAGGATACGTAACCTCCTCTCGGAAGCCGAAGCCAAAATGATCTCTTTCATCTTACTCCTTCCAACGAAAGTAGAGGCGTTGTCAATTTTTGACACTACCTTTCAAGAATCGCCGGGCGACCCGTAATAGGTGTCACGTCTGGTCCGCCGGCGGACCCTCGAGCTCATGCTGGCGCAATAGGACCTCTTTGGTAATATTGTCTTTCAGCTTCCGGTACTCCAGCTTTCCGACAAGCTTGCGCGAGCCCTCTTTTGCCATGACCGGAAGATAATCGATGTTCTTCTTCGCGAAGAGGTCCATCGCCGTTTTCAGGTCCTGGTCGGCATATACTATTGTGTCGGCTTCGCGGACGAGGTCCCCCGCGAGGATCAACTGGTCCATCTGTTCCTCGTAAAAAGTATCCCGTATCTCCCCGAGCGAGATGCTGCCCCTGTATGTACCGTCCATCCCCACCACCGGAAAGCTGTAGGCGTCGCTTTCCTTCATGATATCTATTATCTGGGGCAGGTTGTTGTTTTCCTTGATTATAAAGAAGTCCTCTTCCATGACGTCCTTGATCTTGTAAGCCTCGATAATATCTTCTTCGGTAACATTCCTGTTCATCTCATCGGATTTTTTTATGGCGTATTTGATCATCGGGGGGGCGACAAGCTGCAGCATGAACGTCGTAGCGGTTATGATGCTGATTATCATGAGGCCCGCCAGACGCGCTTCGCCGCCCAGAGGGCTGAAGACATTGAACGCGGCTATAGCAAGGCCTACCGCGACGCCGGCCTGGTCAAAAAGACAGAACCCAAGGTACCTGGTCACGGTCCTTTGAGCCCCGGAGATCTTCCCCCCTATATACGCGCCTGCCACCTTGCCCAGGCTCCGGCTCAAAATGTAGACAATGGCAAGAAGAAAAATCCCGCCTTTCATCACCATGCCGACATCCAGACGCGCGCCCACCAGGACAAAGAAAAGAACAAAGATAGGCACACTGAACTTCTTTATAAGGTCGAACATCTCCCGGTTTTCGGGAGGCTGCAAATTCGACGCCACGCATCCGAGCACCATCGACGCGAGTATGGGATCCACCTTGAAGTACATGGAAAGCCCCACGACAAGTATGACCGTACCGAGCGTAAATGTAAGCATCCGGTCCCTGTCCCTTGTCCTGGATACTATCTTATGCAGGATAAGCCCGGCCACGAGGCCGACAGCGCCCGAAACCGCGATCTGCAACATCGGTATCGCCATGGTGCGCACGAACGTCGGGGTTTCATGGACGATAAGGGATCTGGCGAACACACTCGCGAACCCGTATATCAAAAGAGCCAGGGCGTCATCTAGGGCAACGATCGAAAGCGTCGTCATCGTCACCGGCCCCCGGGCCTTGTATTCTCCCAGAACGCTATACGTCGCGGCGGGCGCCGTGGCGGAGGCAAGCGCGCCGAGCATCAGCCCCATGTAGAGTTTTTGGGTAAGGATGACGGTCGCGGTAGCGACCAGGAAAAAAGTCAGAAAAGTCTCGACAAGAAGTATCGTATATATCGAGCGGCCGTACCTCCTGAAGCGGTCAAAGTGGAGCTCCGATCCGATCATGAAACCTATAATGCCAAGTGCAAGATGTATTAAGGGCTCGAGAGAATCTATTACCCGGGCGTTCAAGAATCCGAGAAAAGATTGTCCCAGAAAAAGGCCTATAATAATATAGCCCATGATCTGGGGCATTTTCAGCTTGAAAAATATCCTTCCCCCGATAGTGCCGAGCAGTATGATCAATCCTATAACAAGCAATGCGTTCATATTCCCCTAACAAGCTTAGCTCTTTTTCTTCCCGGACGTTGTCTTCTTCTTGCTTTTTCTTTTCTGCGCGCCGGCTTTGGCGAACTTTTGCGAGTACTCGCGCAATTTTTTATCCACCAGATAATTTATCGTCCCTTTCGGATATTTTCCTTTCTTGTCCCCCTTGCCGGCTTTCTTCTCGGTCAGTATCTCGATCCCTTCGTCTACCGTGGATACCGCCCATATGTGGAACTTCCCGTTCTTTACGGCATCTATTACCTCATCTTTCAGCATGAGATGCTTGAAGTTGGCCTGCGGTATTATCACGCCCTGGTCGCCGGTAAGCCCTTTTATTTTGCAGGTATGATAAAAGCCCTCGATCTTCTCGTTTATCCCCCCCACCGGCTGTATCAAGCCGTGCTGGTTCATCGATCCCGTAACCGCTATTGACTGCTTGATGGGGACGCCGGAAAGCGACGACAAAAGGCAGTAAGCCTCCGTACTTGAAGCGCTGTCCCCTTCGATTCCCTCGTATGACTGTTCAAAGCAAATGCTCGCGCTCAGGCTCAGCGGATTCTCCTGGGCGAACTTCTCGCCGAAATAACCGCTCAGGATCATCACGCCTTTTGAATGGATATTGCCGCCCATCTTCACCTGTCTCTCGATGTCAACGACCCCCGCTTTGCCCATGTAGGTCCTGGCGGTTATTCGTGAAGGCTTGCCGAACATGTACTCGCCTACGTCAAGGACAGAAAGGCCGTTGACCTGCCCGGCGACCGATCCGCCGACCTCTATCATCAGGATATCCCTATCTATCAGCTCGATAATCTTTTGCTCGATCATGTTGGAGCGGTAGACCTTCTCGCGCAAAGCCTTCTCCACGTGCGATGCGTCGACAAAGTCCGCGTTATCCTGGCCGGCCCAGTAATCCGCTTCCCTGAGTATATCGGCTATGTACATGAACCGGGCGCTGAGCTTTTCCTGGTCATGGGTGAGGCGCGACCCGTATTCTATGACCCTCGCCACGGCCCTTCTGTCGAAATGCCGCATCTCTTCTTCCTCGCACCTGACCTTGATAAAAGCGGCGTATTTCTTGACCTTCTCGTCGTCCCTGTTCATCTCGATGTCGAAATCAGCCTTGATCTTGAACATCTTGCGGAAATCTTCGTCAAATTTGTAAAGGAGCTGATACAGCCAGGGGGGGCCGATCATGATTATCTTTATGTCCGAGGGGATGGGCCTGGGCTTAAGGGCGGTGGTGCTTATCAGCCGGAACTGCTCGTTTATGTCTTCCACCTTGATCTCGCGGTTACGTATGACGCGCTTGAGGGCATGCCAGGCCATGAAGGTGCTCATCACATCCATCGCCTGGAGGACAAGGTACCCGCCGTTGGCCTTATGCAGGGCTCCGGGGGCTATCATGGTAAAATCGGTGGTCATGGCCCCGAAGTGCGATACGTACTCGATCCTCCCCAGAAGGTTATAGTAGGTCGGGTTCGACTCCCTGATAACGGGGGCTCCCTTGAAATGCCTGTGGTCGACCAGCAGGTTCACCCTGTATTTTTGAAACGCGTTTTTTCTGGCCGCGGCAGCGGCTTTCATCCCGAAGAAAACGGGCTGCGCTTCCTCTTCCTCTTCCTTGAAGATATCCATATTGTTCACGATATCGTCCTGCACGAGGTTCAGGTGCTCGACGACATCATCGAACTCTCTGTATTTGAACCGGAGCTCATCGATTATGTGCTTAACGGAAAAGAGCGCCACTTCCTTCTCCAGTTCCTTGATCTTCATCTTGGCGGTCTTCTCGAGCATACGCGTTTCGCTCAGCGCCTGCTCGATCTTGATGTGCAGGTCATGCTTCTTCTTCTCTATCTTTTCCTTTTCCTTGTCCGAAAGTTTTTCATACTCCTCGGCGCTCATCGGGTGGTCCCCGCTGCGCGGGACAAGGGTCACCCCCGTGGCGGACTGTTTCAGCACGAACCCTTCATCGAAAGCGTTCTTCTCGATCTCTTCCAGCGCGACGTCCCTTTTCTGCTTGTATTTTTTAAGCAGTTCCTGGCGGCGCGCTTCGTAATCCTCGCTCTCGAAAGCCCTGGGTATCTCAAGCTTCAGCTCCTCGACCAGCTCCTCCATGTCTTTCTTGAACATTATCCCCCTGCCGGGCGGGAGGCTCATGGCTATCGGCTCATCTTCGTGGACGAAGTTGTTGACGTATATCCAGTCGTCCGGGGCCTTCTCCCTGGAGGCGATCTCGTTGACCGCTTTGTTGACCTGCGTATTGCGCCCGGTCCCCGCCGCCCCGCAAACGAATATGTTGTAGCCGTCGGACTTGATGTTCAAGCCGAAACCTATAGCGCTGACCCCCCTCTCCTGGTGGATGGGTTCGCGCTCAAACTCAAAATCTTCCGTCGTTTTGAACGGGAACCGCGAAGGGTCACACTCTTTTCGAAGATCACCGGCTCCTAATTTCTTCATGGCCATCTTCTCCTTGTTTTTTTATATGGAAATAAATATTATACCCTATATTAATGAAAATACCTCATAGCCGGTGACAAGTCAAGAACGCCCCCCGGCGTTATCCTATGACCGCGCTGAAAACGGCCAGCCAGAGGGGGATGCTGAAGATCGCGATCACGTGCGTGTAAAATATGATATTGCTGAAAAACTTGTTATCGCCGCCGGCATAGCTGCCGATCACGACCAGGGACACCGCGACGGGCATTATGCTCTGCAAAAACAGGAAAAATTTATGATCGGCACTGAGGGGAGCCCATGTGAGCGCCGCCAGGACGAGTGCCGGGAACAGTAAAAGCTTCACGGCCGCGCAGGAGAAAAGCGGCAATTTATTTTGGGGCTCATGGGCCCTGTATCTGCAAAGGTAGGCGCCAAGAGTAAGCATTGCTACGGGAAAGGCGGCCTGCCCGAGCTGCCCCATGGGGTCCGCGACCAGCGCCGGCAAGGTGCCCTTGCCCATGAGCGCCACCCACAGCAATGAAAAGACGATCGCGACGACCGGGGGATTCAAGAAAACCCTCAGCTTAAACCCGCTTCTCAGTTTTCCTGACAGGAAAAGGGGCACAAGCGACCACACGAGGATGTTAAAACCCAGCGTAAAAAGAAAAACGTAAATAAGCAATCTATCGCCCATCGCGCCCGCGAACGAAAACAATATCAGGTTCATGGGAAGGTACCCGCAGTTCTGAAAGGCGCACCCGCACATGAACTCCCTCCGCGACTCAAACCCTTTCAAGAAAGGGTAAATGGCCCGCCCCATGAGCATCCCCGCCATGGAAAAGACGATGGCGCAGACCGGCAAAAACCACCAGCGGGGGTACTCCGAAAAGCTGAAGTAGGTAACGGTCTTCGATATGATAAGCGCGGGGAATATCACGCGGACAAGCAGCAGGCTGAGCGTATCGGTAAATTTATCGTCAATAAGCCTGAACCGGTAGAGGGCATACCCGGTAAGCATCAAAATGAAAAGTTTGGCGATAGCCGTGACTATCGTATAAAAGGGAAAGTGAAGTTCCATAATCAGTTATCAGTTATCAGTTACCAGTTAGCAGTTAGCAGTTAGCAGTTAGCGGGTACCAGAACCTTTATAGCTCTGACAATTGATAACTGATACCTGATAATTGACAATTGATAACTGATAACTGACTAAAGCGGCTTCCCCAAAAGCCTGAACATCTTCCGCTTGTAAGCCTCTACCCCCGGCTGATCGAAGGGGTTTACCCCTAACATGTAGCCGGAAGCGGCCACCGCTTTTTCGAAGAAATAGAAAAGCTGTCCCAGGCAAAAAGCCGACCTCTCGTCTATCCGGACGGTAACGTTGGGGACGCCTCCCTCGAAATGTGCTTCGGCTGTCGCTTCGCAGGCTTTCCGGTTGACGTGATCGACCTGCTTTCCCGCAAGGTAGTTCAAGCTATCAAGGTCCTCATCGCACCGGGGGATTGGGCATCTTTCGCTCTCCTTTGCGGTTACAAGAAATGTCTCGAAAAGGTTCCTCTCGCCCTGCTGGATCAGCTGGCCCATGGAATGGAGGTCCGTCGTGAAATCGCATGAAGCGGGGAAAATGCCCCGGCCATCTTTGCCTTCGCTCTCAGCGAACAGCTGTTTCCACCATTGGCCGACATAACGCAATCTTCCGTCAAAATTTGAAAGGACTTCTATGCGCTTTCCCTTACGGTAAAGGATATTCCGGATGGCAGCGTACCTGTAACTCATGTTCTCATCGATATCGAGGGAAACGCTGCGCTCTCTCTGATCCTTCGCGCCGGCAATAAGGCCCCGGATGTCGACGCCCGCGCACGCCCCCGGCAGAAGCCCGACCGGCGTCAGGACGGAAAACCTTCCGCCCACGTCATCCGGTATGACAAAAGTTTCGTACCCCTTTTTATCGGCCATGGCCTTGAGGGCTCCTCTTTCTCTGTCGGTGGTGCATACCACCCTGCGTTTCAGCTTATCGGCATCGTACTTTTTCTTCAAAAAATCTTCGACTATCCTGAAGGCGATCGCCGGCTCGGTAGTCGTCCCGGATTTTGAGATCACGTTGACGCTAATGTCTTTATCCTTTAACGTATCCAGCATATCGGCGAGGCGGTCGCAGGACAGATCGCACCCCGCGAAAAAGATCTTCCTGTTAACCAAATGCGGAGAAAGCGCCTCAATAACCGCCCTGGCCCCGAGGTAAGAACCGCCGATCCCGATAATGATGATAGCGTCCGACTCGCGGTCCAGCCTTGCGGACGTTTCCTCCATTTTTTTAATAAGTCCTTCGTCAATATCCGCGGGAAGGTCCATCCACCCGAGAAACTCCTTCCCCGGCCCGTTCCTCTCTTCCAAAAACGAATGCGCCTTCTCAACCTCGGAGAAAATACCCTCCAGATCCTTCCCCGAAACAAACCCGTCGAGATACCCTGTATCCAGGATCAGCTTATTTGACATGATGGGTCCTTTGGTTTAGGTTTTAGGTTATAGGTTATAGGTTTTAGGGGTGTTGGGACGCTGGTTAAAAGGACGGGTGACCTTAGTTAAACCTATAACCTATAACCTAACACCTAAACCCTAACACCTGCTCAATCTCCGCTCTTTAAGCTCCTGAAAAGATTATAATACCCGGACAGTTTCGCCCGGAAATGGAACGGCTTGTTCATATCCGAATTTGTTACCTTTACGCGG
>JAUWWB010000053.1 GCA_030617085.1 Candidatus Omnitrophota bacterium | reverse complement strand
GGTGCGGCAAGGGCCTGATCGCCCTGTCCGGGTGCTTGAAGGGGGAGGTGCCGCATCTCATCCTTTCGGGCCAGTGGGAACAGGCCGGAAAGACCGCCATGGAATACGCCGATATATTCGGCAAGGACAACTTCTATCTGGAAATCCAGGACAATCACCTCGAACAGCAGAGCCGGCTAAACGCCGATCTGGTCAAACTCGCACGGGAGCTTGACCTGCCTCTTGTCGCGACGAACGACATACACTACCTTGATAAGAACGACGCGAAAGCGCATGATGCGCTTCTCTGCATACAGACGCAGACCACCCTGGACGATGAGAACCGGATGAGGTTCCAGACGGACCAGCTTTATTTCAAGTCTCCCGAAGAGATGAAAAAGGCCTTTTCCGGCATTCCCGAAGCGATAAGGAACACGGTGAAGATCGCCGCCAGGTGTGATCTGGAATTTGATTTCAATGAGCTCCACCTGCCGCGCTTCAAGGCTCCGGAAGGCGAGGATAATACCACGTTCTTTAACCGCCTTGTCGAGGAAGGGATCAAAAAGCGTTACGGTGCCGCCAGTGGCGAGATCAAACGGCGCGTCGAACACGAGATGAAGATCATCCGGGATAGCGGGTACGTGAGCTATTTTCTCATAGTGTGGGATTTTATCAATCACGCGAAGGGAAAAGGCATATCCGTCGGGCCCGGAAGGGGCTCCGCGGCCGGCAGCATCGTAAGCTACGCCCTGGGCATCACCGATATAGACCCGCTTAAATACGGCCTTATCTTCGAACGGTTCCTTAATCCCGAGAGAGTAAGCATGCCCGATATCGATATCGATTTCTGTTTCGAGAGACGGAACGAAGTCATAGACTATGTCATCGAGAAATACTCCAAGGAAAACGTCGCCCAGATAATCACGTTCGGGACCATGAAGGCAAAAGCCGTTCTGAGAGACGTGGGGCGTGTTATGGGCCTCGCCTACGCCGACGTGGATAAGATAGCGAAGCTCGTGCCGGGAACCAACCCGGCCGATCCCGGCAAGTCGATCACCCTTGAAAAGGCCATGGAGATAGAGCCGGAGCTGATGGCAAGGTATGAATCCGACCCTGCGATCCGGCAGCTCATAGACACTTCAAAGCGCCTCGAGGGCCTTAACCGCCACGCCTCGACGCACGCGGCGGGGGTGGTCATATCGGACAAGCCGCTGATGAACCGGGTGCCGCTGGTCAAGACGGGCGATGACCAGGTGACCACCGGCTACTCCATGAAATCGCTGGAGAAGGTGGGCATGCTGAAGATGGATTTTCTCGGGCTGAAAACGCTGACCGTGATCGACCAGACAGTGAAGATCGCCGGGCGCACCAGGGCCGAAGAGATCGACATGGACGGCATCCCGCTTGACGACAAGCCGACCTTCGAGCTTTTGTCGAGAGGAGAGAGCGCGGGCGTGTTCCAGCTGGAATCGAGCGGCATGAGGGATCTCCTGCGCAAGCTTAACCCGGAGTGTTTTGACGATCTGATAGCGATCCTCGCGCTCTACCGCCCGGGGCCCATGGGCAGCGGCATGCTGGATGATTTTATCAAGCGGAAACAGGGGCAGATCGAGGTCAGGTACGACCATCCGGCGCTCGAGCCGATCTTAAAGGAGACTTACGGGGTAATAGTGTTCCAGGAACAGGTCATGAAGATCGTCTCCGTCCTTGCCGGGTTCAGCATGGCCGAAGCGGATAACGTCCGGAAGGTCATGGGAAAGAAGATCAAGGAGGACCTGGAAAAGATCAAGGTGAAGTTTCTGGAAGGCTCACAAAGGAACAATGTCGACAGCGCCACTGCCGAAAAGATCTGGGATTTTATAGCGTATTTCGCGGGGTACGGGTTCAACAAGTCGCACAGCGCGGCGTATGCCATGGTCAGCTACAGGACGGCGTACCTTAAGGCGAACTACCCTGTGGAGTTCATGACGGCGCTTCTTACGAGCGAAAAGAGCGACAGCGACAAGCTGTCGGATTACATAAACGAATCCATCCGGATGGGCATCGCCATCCTGCCCCCGGACGTCAACGAGAGCTTCAAGGATTTTACGGTCGTGGGGAAGGATATACGCTTCGGCCTTTCGGCGGTCAAGAACGTGGGGCTCGGGGCGGCCGGAGCGATCATCGATACGAGGCGGAAAAACGGGAAGTTCGAATCCATATACGATTTCGCCCTGAAGGTCGATTCCAGGGGGGTCAACAAAAAGGTAGTGGAGAGCATGATAAAGTGCGGGGCTTTCGACTCCACGGGCATATACAGGTCCCGGGCGATGGCGGTGCTCGATAACGTTCTGGAGACGTCCGCCAGGGCCAACAGGGACAGGAAACTCGGGCAGATGTCGTTCTTTGACGGCGCGGGAGCGGATGAAAGTTTCAGGGAAAGTTTCCGGGAGATACCCGACATCCCCGAGTGGCCGGAGCACGAGCTCCTTACCAGAGAGAAGGAGATGCTGGGATTTTACTTAACGAAACATCCGCTGGCCAGATTTGAAAGGCTGCTTAACGCGTATTCCACATGCAGGATCTCGGAGCTGTCAGGCATGTCCGACGGCCAGGAGGTCCTGATAGGGGGGATAATAAGCAAGGCCAAGGAGACGGTCACCCGCAAGACACGCGAGAAGATGGCCATCCTCGGTCTGGCGGACCTCGAAGACCTTATCGAGGTGCTTGTCTTTCCCAGGACTTATCGTAAAGCCCCGGAACTTATCAAGGAAGACAACCTTGTATATGTCCACGGGCGTTTGAGCCGACGTGAGGAGGAACCCAAGATAGTAGCCGAAGAAATAATAGCGCTCGAGAAGGTGAAAGAGGAGTTCACCAGCTCGGTCCTTATCAGGATGTCCACAAGCGGGCTTGAGCGGCAGCTGATGAGCAGGGTCAAAACGGCGATCGGAAAGTTCAAGGGGAAGGTCCCCGTATTCATCGACCTTATCTCCCCGGAAGGCCGCAAGATCCGCCTTTCCACGGACAATGCCCTCTCGGTATGTCCGACCGACGAGCTGATAGAAGCGGTCGAGGCACTGGTGGGAACGGGGAATGTCAAGTTTTTGACCGGGCGGCGGGGATAGGTTATAGGTTTTAGGTTATAGGTTTTAGGTTTGAATTTAGCGCGTTCGGAATTCCCCCCTGTCATCCTGAGCGAAGCGAAGGATCTCTGCCACGTCGTTTGCAGAGCGGGGCGATACGTATGAGATCCTTCGCTTCGCTCAGGATGACAGAGGGAGGCTAAGGATGACACCCGTAGCGTTTCGCAACCTAAAACCTATAACCTATAACCTAAAACCTATAACCTAAATACCCATTGACATAACCTCTAACCAATGATAGCATAAGCAGTTAGAAGCAAATAACAACGGTCCGCGGGTTTTAACGCATCGTCTGAATATAAAAGGAGGGAGCGTCTATGACTAAGAAGGATATTATAATGAAGATCTCCGATGACACCGCTTTGAAGCAGGTCGAGGTCAAGGAAGTCGTGCAGAGGACTTTTGACATAATAACGGAAAGCCTCCGTCGTGACGAAAAGGTCGAACTGAGGAATTTTGGGATATTTAAGGTCAAGACCCGTAAGGGAAGATTGGGCCGAAACCCGAGAACGGGCGAGGGCGTCCCGATCCCGGATAAAAAAGTCGTGTCCTTCAAGCCGGGCATGAAGATGAAGCTGGACGTGGAAGCGGCGAGCCACGGGTAAGAGGGGCGGCATGTGTGCGGTGGATAGTGGATGGTGGAGGGGAGAATTTTTCAAGACGAAGGTTACGTGTGAGTGGCGCACTTAAATACAGATCGCTTAGAGGTATGCCCGATATCCTGCCGGCTGAGATGGCGGTGAGGCGATGGGTGGAGGACACCGCGCGGGATGTGTTCCGGACATTCGGCTACGGCGAGATCCGCACCCCCTTTCTTGAAGAGACGGATGTATTTACGCGGAGCATAGGGGAGGAGACCGATATCGTCCAGAAAGAGATGTATTCCCTTACCGACAGGGGAGGGACGAACATCTCGCTCCGGCCCGAGGGCACGGCCTCGATCGTGCGGGCCTATATTGAACACGGCCTGCATCACAAGGAGGGCCTGGTCAAACTGTTCTATGCCGGCCCCATGTTCAGGGGGGAGCGCCCGCAGAAAGGCCGCCTCAGGCAGTTTTACCAGATCGGGGCGGAAATTATAGGCGCTTCGGGGCCCTATATCGACGCCGAGATCATATTCAATCTTGACGTGCTTTTGAAACAGCTCAAGGTCGACGGCTTCACTATTTTACTTAACTCCCTGGGCTGCGCCCGCGACCGGGCCGCGTTTAAGAAAGCGCTGTCGGATTATCTTGCCGGGAAGATGCCCGCGTTATGCGACAACTGTAAGCGGAGGGCCGGGACGAATATCCTGCGCGTGCTGGACTGCAAGCGCGAAGGATGCCGGGCCACACTCGGTGAAGCTCCGGATATCCTGGATTACTTGTGCGGCGCCTGTTCCGGGGATTACGCTGCCCTAAAAAGTATCCTATCCGAAATGGGCGTGCCTTTTCGCCAGAGAAAGGATCTCGTGAGAGGCCTTGATTATTATACCGGGACCGTGTTCGAGGTGGTCCATCCTTCGCTTGGCGCCCAGGACGCGATAGCCGCCGGCGGCAGGTATGACGAGCTCGTGAAGCAGATGGGCGGGCCGGATGTGGGGGCGACGGGGTACGGCATAGGGATCGAAAGGCTACTCCTGGCCATAGACGTGAAAGACATTCCCCCGGGCCTTGCCGGGGCTCTCGTGATCCCCGTGGGGGACGAGTTCCGGCCGGACGCGTTCCGGATCACGAGCGGACTGCGGATAAAGGGCGTGCCGTGCGAGATGGACCATTCCGGTCGCTCGTTCAAGGGCCAGATGCGCAAAGCGCACAGGGACCGCCGAAAGTTCGTCATCATGGTGGGTGAAGAAGAGATAAAGAGCGAGAAACTTCTCCTTAAAGACATGGAAACCGGTGAACAGAAGGCGCTGTCATTCGAAGATGTGGCGCAAAGGCTGAAGGGTGTCCTGAAGTCTGATGTCTGAATAAAGAAAGGAAACCATGATACGCACTCACAACTGCGGGGAGCTTGACGCTAAGGCGTTTTCTGAGGAAGTCTGCCTTTCAGGGTGGATCGCTTCACGGCGGGACCATGGGGAGATAATCTTCATGGACCTGAGGGACAAGCACGGCATAACGCAGCTGGTCTTCGACCCCGACAGGAGCAAGGATGCCCACCACAAGGCGCACGGGCTCAGGAACGAGTATTGTGTCAGGGTCAAGGGAAAAGTCTCGATGAGGCCTGAAGGCACGGTTAACCCGAAGATCACCACGGGCGAGATCGAGGTCGAGGTAAAGGGGATAGAGGTGCTTTCGGAATCCGATACGACGCCTTTCGAGGTCAAGGATGATATCGCGGTGGCGGAAGAGCTCCGGCTTAAATACCGCTATCTTGACCTGCGGCGCGCCCCCATGCAGGAAAAACTCCGCGTAAAACACAAGGCCTACAAATATATCACGAATTTTCTTGACGGGGAAGGTTTTATCTCCGTTGAAACGCCCATGCTTACCAAGTCCACCCCTGAGGGGGCGCGTGATTATATCGTGCCGTCCAGGATCCAGCAGGGACATTTTTACGCCCTGCCCCAGTCGCCGCAGATATTCAAACAGCTGCTGATGGTGGCGGGAATAGAGAAGTATTTCCAGATCGTCCGCTGCTTTCGCGACGAAGACCTGCGGGCGGACAGGCAGCCGGAATTCACCCAGCTGGACATGGAGATGTCGTTCGTGGAACAGGATGACGTCCTGGATGTCTGCGAGCGCATGTTCAAAGGGCTTTTCGCGGAGACCCTGGGGCGTGAGATAGAAATACCGTTCCGGAGGATGGATCACGCCGAAGCCATAAGCCGGTACGGGAGTGATAAGCCGGATACGCGGTTTGAAGTGTTCCTGCATGACCTCACGCGGGCGGTCGAGGAAAGCGAATTCAAGGTTTTCCGGAACGTGTGCTCCTCGGGCGGCAAGGTGATGGCGCTGGCCGCTCCGGGATACGGTGATATCAGCCGCAAGGAGATAGACGAGCTCACATCTTTCGTCGGCGGATACGGCGCGAAGGGGCTGGCGTATTTCAAGGTCGAGGAGGACGGGCTCCTCTCGCCCATAGCGAAGTTTTTCTCTCCGGATACGCTTCGCCTGTTCCGCGAGACGACGGGCGCGAAGCCCGGCGACATGATATTCATGGTCGCCGACTCCCGGGAAGTCGCGTGTGAGGCGCTGGGGGCGCTGCGCCTTTCAATCGGCCATAAAAAGGGCCTCATAGACGAGGACGCGTTCAATTTTCTCTGGGTGGTTGATTTTCCGCTGTTCAGGTTCAACAGGGACGAACAGAGGTGGGTGTCCGAACACCACCCGTTTACCGGGTTCAGGGAAGAGGACCTGGACTTCCTGGAGAAGGGGGAGTTTTCGAAAGTGAGATCCCTTTCCTATGACCTTGTGCTGAACGGGAGCGAGATAGGTTCGGGAAGCATAAGGATCCACAGGAGGGACCTTCAGCAGAAGGTCTTTGGCGCTCTGGGGCTCGGCAGGGAGGAGTGCGAGAGGAAATTCGGCTTTCTCCTCGAGGCTTTTAAGTACGGGCCTCCGCCGCATGGCGGTATCGCGTTCGGGATGGACAGGATCATCATGCTTTTTACGAAGGACCAGTCGATCCGGGAGGTCATACCCTTCCCGAAAACGCAGAAAGGCACCTGCCCGCTCACGGGCGCGCCTTCCGAAGTCGATAAGGGGCAGTTGCGGGAGTTGGGGATTAGGTTTTAGGTTATAGGTTATAGGTTTTAGGGAAGGTTCCACACTTCTGTCATTCTGAGGCCCATGCGCGCGCCAGGAGGATAGGGGCCGAAGAATCTCATACGTGTTATTCTAATCCGGCCGACGATCAAGAGATTCTTCGCTTCGCCTTCGGCTTCGCTCAGAATGACATGGGGGTGGTTTCG
>JAUWWB010000006.1 GCA_030617085.1 Candidatus Omnitrophota bacterium | reverse complement strand
TCTGAACTAACTCTTGCGATTGACAAAGTACACTCCGGCGGCGGCGAATAGGGCGTTGCTCAGCCATGCGGCTATTACAGGGGGAAGGATGCCGCCTTTGCCGAGGGCGAGGCTGATGGCCATTACCGGCAAGTACAGTATGGCCACGGTGATGCCCTTTGCCATGCCGATCAGGGCACTTGCCCGTCGTCCGGTCTCGATGCTGAACGGGACGCCAATCAGTACCGTGATAAGCGCCGTAAAAGGGAAAGACAGCTTATAATTAAGGTCAACAAGAAGCCTCCTCACGGTAAGGGGCGAACTGGCCCTGAAGATATTCAGGTATCTCTTAAGCCGCCCGTAACTCATGAACCTGGGGTCCCACTGGTAATTGATAAGCTCTTCCGGGCTCTCCCCGATGAAGATCCTTTTCTTTTCGAATATTTCGGGCTGGCCCGTGAAATTCCCGTCGGGGTCGGCTTTGGAGACGATGACATCCTCGCCCAGCCAGACGCCCTCCCCCTGCCACTTCACCAGGCGCGCGTTTATCTTCTCGATTATGTCATGCTCTTTATCCTGCCTCTGGATGATCAGATCGCGAAAAACGCTTATATCCGGGGCAAACGATTTGGCGTAGATTATCTGATCCCCTTTCCCGTAAACGGCCAGGTTTTTTATTTCCCGGCTGCCTGCGGCTTTCCCCCGCTCGAGTTCCTGCTTCCTGATACGGGTTGCTTTTTGCATGGCCGAGGGGACAAACCTGTCGTTCACTATGAAGGTGGCCAGGCAGAGCACGAAAGTAGCGAGTAGGACGGGCCTTAAAAGCCCCCAGAGACTCACCCCGCTGGCAATAACGGCGGTTATTTCATGGTTCTTGCTAAGGCTGTTAAATACATGCACCGCACTCAACAGGCACGCGAATGGAACCATGTTGACGAACGCGAACGGCGCCAGATAGAAGTAGAACGACAGGATGCTGGCAAGCGGTATGTTATGCTTAAAGACATCGTCCAGAAACCCCAGCACATCGCCGATGATCCCGAGCGCGATAAGCAAAACAATACAGAAAAAAAACGCCGCCACAAAACTCTTCAGCACATATTTTTCCAGTATCCTCATGAATATCAGCTTCTTTTTTAAACGCGGATTGTCGCGGATCCAACGCAGATGGTCGCAGATGATCTGCGGAGATCCGCGTTTGATCTGCGAAAATCTGCGTTGAGAAAAATTTCTCCTAAGACTCGGCAACCCGGTAAAACATAACGGCGCCTATCCCCAGCAGCAGAATATCGGCGGCCCATACGCCCGCCCAGGGGGGATGACGCCGCGTATAGCGAAAGCTATGCCGCTGAGCATGATGCCCCAGTATACAAGGAAGAGGCCTATCGCGAGAGCGAAACCGGCAAATTTTTCACGGCGGTGGGTGGTGATCGCCAGTGGGATGCCGGCAAGGACAAAAACCAGGCTGGAAAATGCCAGCGCGAACTTTTTGTGAAGCTCTATACGCAGCGGTATCACGTCGATGTCGTCTTTCTCAAGGCTGCTGATGTCGTCCATCAGCTCTTTGACGGTTTTCTCCCTCGCTTTTTTCTGGATGTTGCTGATGTCCACCGCCTTTTTCAGGTCAAGCTTCATGTAGTAATCCTGAAACGACAGCTTGTAAAATTCATCGGGCTTCTCCGGCGCGACCTCGTCGGCCGTGCCGTCCATCAGCCTGAGCTTTATGCTGTTTTCTTCGGGCAGCGGTATTATCTGGCCCGTCTTCGCGGATATCACCCGGGTCGGCTTGTCTTCCCGGGGCTGGTATATCCGTATGTCTTCAAGAATATTGCCCCTGACGCCGTGAACAAAAATAATGTAGTTCTTGAATCCTTTGATGAACGTCCCCGCTTCCAAGAGGGCGGCGGGATGTTTCATCCCGATCTTCTTCAGCAGTTTCCTGGCCGTGAACTCGGCCTGCGGAAGCACCCTGTCGTTCAACGGGACACACAGAAGGCTTATGATAAACCCGCAGATCACCACGGGGAACACGACTTTGTAGATACTTACCCCGCTTGTCCTCAACGTGGTTACTTCATTGTCGCTCGACAGACGGCCGAACCCCAGGAGTACCGCCGAAAGAACGGAGATCGGTATGGTAAAAATAAGGACGTACGGAAGAAATAGAAGGAATATCTTTATCACCTGAAAGAACTCCACGCCCTTGTTCATGATCATATCCACGGTCTGTACGATATTCCCGGCCGCGAGTATGACGGTCGAAACAAACAGCGCCCCAAAAAACGGCCCCCCGAGTTCCTTAAGCATATATCGTGAGATGATATTCATGTTTATATTCCAAATGTCAGCGGGCAAAGGGCAGGCACAGGGGCCTGCCCCTACATTTTTCCACAAATTCCGAACTCCGAACTCCGAACTCCGAACTACTAAACCCTACGCCGCGAGCAGCTTTGTAAGCGAATAAAGCTCCTCTTGCAGCTTCCTGTCCTTCTCCCTTTCAAAACAGGCCTTTTCATACGGGATGAGCAGGAGCACGCTTCCCTTGATGGCGACCATCTTGCCGGAATGGCCTTCGATCAGGGCGCTGACCGCGTAAGCGCCCATCCTTGAGGCGAGTACCCTGTCCGGCGCGTTCGGGGCGCCTCCCCTCTGAATGTGTCCCAGGGTAATGCCTCTGACTTCGCACCCGGTCTTCTCAACGATCTTTTCGGCCATGGAATGGGCACTTGAAAACCCTTCGGAAACGATAATGATCCAGCTTCTTTTTCCTTTCTTTTCGGCCTTTTTGATCTCCCCGGCGATCTCGTCCATGTCCACTTCGGCCCCCGGGTACAGGATCTCTTCCGCGCCGCCGGCCAGCCCCGCCATGACGGCGATGTAAGGCTCCTTGCGGCCCATGACCTCTATCACGTAGATACGCTCCATGCTCGTAACCGTATCACGGATCTTGTCAACCGCGTCCAGGACCGTATCCACGGATGTATGCGCCCCTATCGTATAGTCAGTGTGTCCCAGATCGTTATCGATGGTCCCGGGGATGCCTATGCTCGTTATACCCCGCTCCTTCTGGAGGGCAAGCGCGCCCTGCAACGAACCGTTCCCCCCGATAATGACAAGCGCGTCTATCCCGTTCTCTTCCACGACCTTCGCGGCTTTTGCACGGCCTTCGGGCGTCATGAATTCCATGGACCTGGCGGTCTTGAGAACGGTGCCTCCCCGCGAAAGGATGTTGCTTACGCTCCGGGAATCCATCTCAATGATCTCGCCGTTGATAAGCCCTTCGTATCCCCTCAGGATCCCCCTGACCTCGATCCCCTCAAAGACCGCCTTTCGCACGACGCTTCGTATAGCCGCATTCATCCCCGGAGAATCCCCCCCGGAAGTCAACACACCTATTCGCTTGATCTGCTCAGCCATTTTTACCCTCTCTGTTAGCCGAAGTCCACCCTCACTGTCTGAGGCCCCTATCCTTTCAGCGCGCACATGGGCCTCAGAATGACAGAAGGAAGAAACGTTCACCACCGCAATCCACCATCCACTACACGCTGATCGGATTAATAGCGATAATGTTCCGGTTTGTAAGGTCCTTCGGGGGGAACGCCGATGTAGTCGGCCTGTTCCCGGGAAAGCTTTGTCAGGTTTACGCCGATCTTCCCTAAATGCAGCCTGGCCACTTCTTCGTCAAGATACTTGGATAACCTGTACACTTTACGTTCGTACTTTTCTCTGTTTTTCCAGAGATCCAGCTGCGCCAGGACCTGATTGGTGAAAGAGTTGGACATGACAAAAGAGGGATGCCCCGTAGCGCAACCGAGGTTGACCAGTCTCCCTTCCGCCAGCAAATATATCTCCCTGCCGTCCGGGAATATGTACTTATCCACCTGGGGCTTGATATTGACTTTCTTTATTCCGGGGTATCCTTCAAGCGCGGAAATCTCTATCTCGTTATCGAAATGGCCGATATTGCATACAATGGCCTGGTCCTTCATCTTCTCCATGTGCTCGATCCTGATAACGTCCTTGTTCCCGGTTGCCGTCACGTAAATATCCCCGGTGCCGAGGGTTTCTTCCACGGTGGTGACGCGGTAGCCTGCCATTGAAGCCTGTAAAGCGCATATGGGGTCTATTTCGGTCACGACGACGCGGGCGCCCATTCCCCTCAGCGACTGGCAGGACCCCTTGCCTACGTCTCCGTAACCGCATACAACCGCCACCTTGCCGGCTATCATCACGTCCGTCGCCCTCTTTATACCGTCGACGAGCGATTCGCGGCAGCCGTAAAGATTATCAAATTTTGATTTAGTGACCGAATCATTTACATTGATCGCCGGGACAAGCAACTCCCCTTTCCTCATCATCTGGTAGAGACGGTGGACCCCGGTGGTCGTTTCTTCCGAAACGCCTTTCCATTCTTTAGCTATATTCGTCCATTTATTAGGATCTGCCTTCAAGCTGCCCTCGAGCGCCTTAATGAGCGCCCTTTCATCATCTCCCGCCGGCTCCTTCTCGAGAACCGAGGGATCCTTTTCCGCCGCGGTACCGAGATGTATCATCAAAGTGGCGTCGCCGCCGTCATCCACGACGAGCTGCGGGCCTTTGCCGCCGGCGAATGTGAGGGCCTGCTCCGCGCACCACCAGTACTCTTCCAGAGTTTCGCCTTTCAACGCGAACACCGGCACGCCCGCCTTCGCGATAGCGGCGGCGGCATGATCCTGGGTGGAAAAGATATTACAGCTTGCCCATCTGACGTCCGCTCCGAGCGCGACAAGGGTTTCTATGAGCACCGCCGTCTGGATGGTCATGTGCAGCGACCCCATTATCCGTACCCCGGCCAGGGGCTTCTCCGCCGCGTACTTTCCCCGGACAGCCATGAGCCCCGGCATCTCCTTCTCAGCGACCTCGATCTCCCTCCTGCCAAAATCAGCAAGCGATATATCCTTTACCTTGTAGTCATGTGCAGCCGTAGACATCGCGCTCTCCTTTTGGCTAACCAATTGTGATTTAGTAGTAATTCGTTGTGGCGGAATCGGGCGTTTTTTGAAAAACAACCAATTACAACCAATTACAATCAATTACCATCAATTACTATAAATTACTATCAATCACCATGAATTACAATTGAATCACCGTTGTACCCACACCTCACTTCGCTTTCTTCTTAAGCACCTCCACCATATCGATCTCTTCCCAGGTGAAGCCTTCCTCGTCCCTGCCAAAGTGGCCGTACACGGCTGTTTTTCTGTAAATCGGACGGCGGAGTTTCAGCTTTTCTATGATGCCGCCGGGGGTAAGATCGAAATTCTCCCTCACGAGATCCACTACCCTGTTTTCCGGTATCTTTCCGGTGCCAAAGGTGTTGACCATTATGCTCACGGGTTCGGGAACACCTATGGCATACGCGAACTGGACCTCGCACTTCTTCGCCATCCCCGAAGCCACTATGTTCTTGGCAACGTAACGGGCCATGTAAGAGCCCGACCGGTCCACTTTTGTCGGATCCTTCCCGCTGAAGCACCCGCCGCCGTGGCTGCCGACGCCGCCGTAAGTATCGACGATGATCTTCCTGCCGGTCACGCCCGTATCTCCCTGGGGCCCTCCGACTTCAAACCTCCCCGTGGGGTTGACGAAGATCTTGGTGTTCTTGTCCATCAGGTCTTTCGGCATAACCTCTTTTATGACCAGCTCCTTCATATCTTTCCTTATGTCGCTCATTTTGGCTTTCTTATCGTGGTGAGCGCTTACGATGATCGCCTCCACCCTTTTTGGCTTTCCGTCATGGTACTCCACGGTTACCTGGCTCTTCCCATCGGGCCTGAGATAGTTGACCAGCTTTTCTTTTCTGATCCTGGCAAGGCGTCTGGTAAGCGCGTGCGCCAGGGTGATGGGCAGCGGCATCAGCTCCCTGGTCTCATCGGAAGCGTAGCCGAACATCATCCCCTGGTCCCCGGCACCCCCGACATCGACGCCCATGGAGATATCCGGGGACTGCTCCTGTATGGACGTGATCACGCCGCAGGTAAGATAGTCGAACCCATAGTTGGCGCTCGTGTAACCGATCTCCCGGATCGTCCCCCTTACCACTTTGGGGATATCGACATAGCACGAGGTCGTTATCTCGCCCGCCACAAGCGCCAGGCCCGTGGTCACCAGGGTTTCGCAGGCGACTCTCCCCGAGGGGTCACTCTTGAATATTTCATCCAGTATCCCATCCGATATCTGGTCGCATACCTTGTCCGGATGCCCCTCCGTCACGCTTTCGGATGTAAACAAATATTTATTTTTCATGCCGCTCTCCTTTTTCAGTGAACAGTTATCAGTTATCAGTTATCAGTTTTAAAATATCTTGATCTCACTCCTTGCCTCACAATTGATAACTGATAACTGATAACTGAAAAGTTACAACTCTTTCTCCCTATACTCTATATCGGCTTTTTCCAGGGAATCCTTATCCCCTATGTCGTACCATCCTTCGGTGAAGGCGTAACCGAAGACCTCGTCGTTTTTCGAAAGCCATTTTACGAAATTGCCGGGGGCGTCTTTCACCAGGCCCGTTTCCATGTAATCTTTCATCTTTGACAGCTTCGGGGCGGGAAAATAGTAGATGCCAGTCGACGCCAGCGTACTTTTTGGGCTGGACGGCTTCTCCTGAAAATCCTTGATCTTCTGGACGGGATCAAGAGACACGATCCCGTACTTCCGCGCGAGCCCGCGGTTCTTGACGTCGCACAGCGCGATGCTGAACCTTTCTTTTTCCCTGGCGAAGCTCACAAAATCGACAATGTCAAATTCAAAAAGGTTGTCCCCCGCCACTATCAGCACATCTTCGGCAGGCTGTTCCTTTTCCAGGACAAGGTTGATATCGCCTATGGCTCCGAGCCGATCCTCGTTTGTCCTTGTCAGGTCGTTGATGACCGTCAATTTGACGGAAAAGCTCCGGCCCCTGACCCATTTGACGAGCATGTCGTAGAACTTATCATTCGTCACTATATACACTTCGTCGCAGGACTCCAATCCTTCAAACTTCCTGAGCAACCTTTCCAGGATCGTCTTCCCGCCGACCTTTACGAGAGCCTTCGGACGGTCAAGCGTCAAAGGATACAACCTCGTACCATAACCCGCCGCCAATATCAATCCCTTCATATTTATCCTTTCCTTCTAAACATTTGACGCATCACAAGCGCGGAATCGCTCCGAGCGGGCAGGCACAGGGGCCTGCCCCTACATTTTTCTCCGAACTCCGAACTACGAACTACGAACTAAACCCTCACTCCCCCAACCCACTAGCAATATCCGGGACCAGTTCTCGCAATCTCTTTTTGGCGTATTCCTGGACCTCCTGGCCTGTGGTGAAAGTCCGCGCCTTATCCGCGATCTTTTTCGCTTCTTCATAGCTGACCGAACGCACTACCTTCTTGATCTCGGGCACCGCGATGGGAGAGGTGCTGAACTCGTCCAGCCCCAGGCCCAGCAGGATCATTGTCAGTGAGATATCGCCGGCCATTTCACCGCACAGGGCCACCGGGATGCCCTCTTTATGCCCGTTATCGATGACCATCTTGATAAGGTTCAGCACCGCCGGATGCGTGGGTTCATAGAGATACGCTATCTTCTCATTGACCCTGTCCACCGCCAGCGAATACTGGATAAGGTCGTTGGTCCCTATGCTGAAGAAGGCGGCTTCCTTCGCCAGGATATCGCTGGTTATCGCCGCCGATGGGACCTCGATCATCGCCCCAACCGGGATATTTTCGTTAAAAGCAACGCCTTCCTTGCGAAGTTCTTCCTTGGCCTCCTCCAGCACGGCATTGGCCTGCCGGAACTCCATGATGCCCGATATCATCGGGTACATCAATTTCAGATTCCCGTAAGCGGAAGCCCTCAATATCGCCCTGAGCTGGGCCTTGAAGATATCCGGCCGCGCCAGACAGAACCGTACCGCGCGCCAACCCATGAACGGGTTCATCTCTTTCGGCACGTCAAGCTGAGAAAGAAACTTGTCGCCGCCGAGGTCGAGCGTTCTGATCACCACAAAATGAGGTTTTATCCTCATCGCGACCCGCTTGTACGCGTTGAACTGTTCCTCTTCGGTAGGCAGGTCCTTCCTGTTCATGTAGAAATACTCCGTCCTGTACAGGCCTATTCCTTCCGCCCCGTGCGAGATAACGCCGACCACGTCCTCCGGCAACTCTATGTTCCCGGCTATGCCCACCTTCTTCCCATCGAGCGTTTCGCTCGGCAGTGATTTCAGTTCGACAAGCTTGTGTCCAAGGCGCTCATACCTCTCTTTTTCTTTCCGGTATTTTTCCAGAAACCTTTTGGTGGGATTGACGATCACCACTCCGTGCATCCCGTCCACTATCACCGGATCGCCGTTCTTGACCACATCCGTGACGGATTCCAGTCCCACCACCGCCGGTATTTCCAGGGACTTCGCCATTATCGCGGTGTGTGACGTCCTCCCGCCTATGTCCGTAGCAAAGCCAAGAACAGGGCCCCCGTGCATCATCGCCGTGTCCGAAGGCGACAGGTCATAAGCGATCACGATGGATTCCTTGTCGAGGTCCGCCAGGCTTTTCTCTTCCACGCCTGTCAGGTTCCGCAGTACCCTATTCTTGACGTCCGTTATGTCGCTGATCCTGTCCCGCAAATACTCGTCCCTGGATTCCGCAAGCACGCTTATGTACTTGTTCAGGACCTCCATAAATACGGCTTCTATGCTCTTCTTCTTTTTTTTCAACGTGCCAATGACCTTCTGGACAAGGACGCTGTCTTCCAGTATCAGGAGATGGGCGCTGAAGATCCTCCCGTATTCTATGCCCAGCTCCCTGGATATCTTCCCCTCTATGGCGAGGATCTCTTTCCTCGTCTGCTTCAACGCCTCCTTGAACCTCTCGACCTCCCGGGGGATATCTTCGTCGGATATGTCGCGCTCGACCGGCTTTATATACTCCGCCCCGAAAATATGGACCTTGCCTATCGCGATCCCCGGAGCGGCGGGGATCCCTTTGAGCTGGACCTGTTTTTTTGAAGAATTATGTTTTTTTTCTTTCATCGGACCATCCCCCCACTGTTTTCGTCAATAGGAATCATTTTCCTCTAGATCATGCAGCAAGATCTGCGCCAGTTCTTCCACGGCCGCTTCCGCGTCATCCCCGGCCGCGACTATGACGATCCTAGAACCCTTTTCGGCCGCGAGCATCAATATGCCCATTATCGATTTGCCGTTGACTTCCTGATCGTCCTTTACTATGGTTATGCTGCTCTCGTACTTGTTTGCCACCTGGACAAAAAGAGCCGCGGGCCTGGCATGCAGCCCCGTCTTGTTCTGTATAATAAGATCTTTCCTGGCTTCCATCTTTCTCCAAACTACTCTGGGCACTGGGGCAAAGGGCAGGCCCGCCAGAGGCGGGCAGGCACAGGGGCCTGCCCCTACATGCAATTGAGCCGCTCCGAACTACCCCCACTTATGGCAACCGTCACCTCCATCTCGCCCGCGGCACTGTCGTCGCCGGGAGCGAATTCATCCCCTATCAGCACGGATACGCCCTGAAAAGTTTTTTTCAGGCCGGCTTCGGTCTCGTTAACGGTATAAACCGGGTACATGAAAACGGTAAACTTTCTGTCGAGGTAAAAATCCAGGCCAATGCCGGAATACATGTCCTTCAGCGAAAAACGGTCCGTTCGCGTAAGCTTCGGCCTTGCCCTGACCGCCCCGTCCCATACGAGGAAATTGAATTCCACGGCGTATCTCAGGGAAAGCGGCCCGCCGGAATGTTTCAGTATCCTGTGCGCGAACTTGACGTCCGGGCCCGATCCGACGGTTATTTTCTTGATAACCTCGAGGTCAAACACCTTTCCGCCGCCCGCACGGAGGCTGTCTCTCCTCGAAAGCGTGTGCGTGATAGACCCGCTCTCGCTCCGCGTATCGGACGCGTATGCTCCCTTCAAAAAGCTGTCATGGCTCGCGCGGGCCCTCCACAACTGCTTCCACGGCCTTCTGTCTTTGAAAATCTGCGTGAGAAAAGAAAGCCGCTGGTAATCATCATAGGCCAGTATCCGCCGCAGCCCCCTTTCACCGACTCCCAGCGCGTCATGAACGTCGGCAAAGTGCCCCTGCGCTAAAGCCTTCCTGGCTTTCTTTATCCGCGCGCCGTAAGTCCATTTAAGTTTATCGTGGTAATCCTCCCTCACGCGCGACATGGTGTTTACCAGGTTTACGTTCATCGGCTTATAGTCCAGCTCGCTTACTCCTCCCCCGCCGAAGGACTTCACGAAAACTTCGATAAGCCTGCCGGCGATCACGGTCTCGCTCCTGGAGCCTCCGAGGTCGCGTTCCATGGCACTTACGCGCCAGCCTGAGTCCTTTCGCGCCGCGTCGATCATGTTCTGCGCCTGTATCAGGTGCCTGTATACCCCGGACCTCAGATGCGGAAGATAAAGACCGCCGAACGTCCCGTGCCAGTAGGCGCAGCTGGATTGCGCCTTGAATAATTCTTTTTTTGCTTCCCGGAGCCGGGCGCCGGAGGCGAAGCCGTCGTTTTCCGCTTCCCGGCGCTCGATCATCTCACTGACCGAGATCATCCTTTTATGCATCCGGTCCGCTTCGGGGTATTTCTTCAGAAAATTCTTAAAATTCCCGCCGCTCCACTTCATCATCTCGGCATAACTGGATTCCGGGACCTCATCTACCTCTTCGGGTGGAACCTCATCCATGACCTCGGAATACGTGGCGGTCTGAAGCCAACCGGAGTTTTCTTCCAGAAGAAGCAGAAAATCCCGCAGCCACCCTTTCTCATAGACCAGGCGGTACGTGTGCGGCCATAACCCGAATTTTTCGCCGTCGTCGGCGAAAAAGAAACACGTGGTATCGCCGGGGGCCTTCTCCGTAACATTTTTGATGTAATCCAGCGTGGCCTCCGGGGGGCGGAACGGCATGGAATATCTTAAGTCCGTCAGGGACGGGAACAGCGTTATCGAGCCGCTTCCGCCCCGCGTAAGGCAGGGCTTGAAGAGGTTTTCCTTCTTGACGCCGGCGCGCAAGATGTGATAGTCGTCGACGATAGTGTATTTTAGCCCCGCGGAGGCCAGGGTATGGGCCAGCGCCGGTTCCCAGACCCTTTCAGCGATCCACGCGCCTCTGGGCCTCACGCCGAAAATCCTCGTTATGATCTCCTCGTTCATCTTCAGCTGTTCTTCCCTGTCCCGCTCCGGGATAAGCACCATCACCGGTTCGGAATAACCGCCGCTTATCAGTTCCACCCGCCTCAGGCGCACCAGCTCCCTGATCCTCTCAATATATTCCGGATGCCTGCGCTCCAGCCACTCCAGCATGTTTCCGGAAAAATGGAACGAAGCTTTTATCCCGGGAAACCCTTCCAGGGCTTTCAAAAGCGGCGAATAGGCGTTTTCATAAGCCCGTTCGATCTCATGGTCAAAGTTGAACACCGGCTGGTAACAGTGGAACGCCATCGCGAACTTTGCCTTTTTCACGGACTTCTCACCTTTTCTTTTTTTCATTAAGCATGTCTATGATCACTTCGCTCAGCTTCAGGGAATCGTGCCTGACGAACTCTTTCATCCCGGCGATAGGCGCCTTGACCAGAGTTATCCCCTCCTGCCTGAGCCACCTCTCGTCGTTCTCATCCAGCTTTACGGGAAACTTGTTCTCGAGTCTGTACCTTTCATGAAGATGCTTCGGGATGCGCGTGCTGTTCGCGATGCAATAGTCTATTATATCCGGATGCGTGTGCCTGATGATAGCCCCGGCGTGATCGCTGACCGAATAGTCATCCGTCTCCCCGGGCTCGGTCATGACATTGCAAATATAGATCCTGGCCGCTTTGGACCGGATGATCTCCTTCCGGATACCCTCTATCAGGAGGTTCGGCATTACGCTGGTGTACAGGCTGCCCGGGCCCAGAATGATCGCGTCCGCTTGGCGTATGGCCTTTACCGATTCCTCCGTCGCCTTACAGTCATCCGGCCTGAGGTAAAGCCGGTCGATCGGGCTTCCCTTCTCCTCGCGTATACGGCACTCCCCGACCGTCTCCCTTCCGTCCTTTCTTCTCGCCACCAGCTTGACCTTTTGCAGCGTCGCCGGGAACACGTTCCCCCTTATTGCAAGGACCTTGCTCGACTCCCTGATGGCCCTGGCAAAATCTCCCGTGACCTGGGAAAGGGCCGTGATAAAAAGATTGCCGAAGTTATGCCCCCTGAGCTCATTCCCTTCCTTGAAGCGGAACTGGAAAAGCGCCCCGAGGAGGTCCTCCGAATCCGCGAGCGCCACCAGGCAGTTCCTTATGTCCCCCGGGGGCAGGACCCCGAACTCTTCGCGCAGCCGGCCTGACGACCTGCCGTCATCCGCTACCGTCACTATGGCGGTAATATTGCTTGTCGTGTGTTTCAACCCGGTCAGAAGAGTGGAAAGCCCCGTCCCCCCTCCGACCACGACTATCTTCGGCCCTTTTTCGAGGATGCGCCTGGCGTATATTCTGTCCACCAGCTCGTTTTCCGCGATCTCCGGTCCCGGCATCAGAACCGTCACGAAGGACTTCAGGATCCTTTTTACGGCGCTTATCACGCACAGTATCCCAAGGATGATGATGAGGCCCGCTATGGCTTTGTTCTCCGGATTTCGCTCGGAAATAACTATAACGAATCCCATGGAGATCATGAGGACCCCGAAAACGGAAAGAGATATCCACCGTTTGACCAGCATCCCGGGATATAACCACTTTAGTTTCTTCATATTCGTATATTCTCGCGCCCGGCGGTAAAACAGAAAAACAACAAAGGGGTTTATGATGAAGAACTATCTGACGCTGTGCTGGGGCTTTTTCTGCTCTTCTTCCGTGATGATCCGCACAATATCCTGGGGGCTCTTCGCCGCCCGTAACCTGTCTCTAATGAATTTGTCGTCCAGCAGACGAGATATCTTGGCCAAAGCTTTAAGATGGGGACCCGGGGTTTCGCCCGGAGCTATCAGAAGAAAGAATATGTATGTAAGCTCTCCGTCAAGAGATTTGAAATCAAGGCCCGCTTTCGAGATCCCGAAAGCGGCGACCATCTTTTTCATGTTGGAACATTTGGCGTGCGTTATGGCGACCCCCTTACCTATGCCGGTGGAGCCGAGGAGCTCTCTCTCCTGCAGCTTTTCCAGGATCTCGTTCTTCCCGGCCTTCTTGATGCTGCCGGAGGAGACAAGCAATTCCACCAGCTCGGAAAGCACTTCTTCTTTTTCAAGTGACTTGAGATCGGCAGATATCGTATCTTTGATAAGCAAATCCGTGATTTTCATGTTCCCTCCCTTTGATGTTTTTGCGCTCGAGCCCTCGCCGTCAATACGCTGAGGGGCTGA
Source organism: Candidatus Omnitrophota bacterium (assembly GCA_030617085.1). Taxonomy (GTDB): domain Bacteria; phylum Omnitrophota; class Gorgyraeia; order Tantalellales; family Tantalellaceae; genus JAUWWB01. The sequence goes on along the minus strand of JAUWWB010000006.1, from coordinate 3,913 downwards.
TAAAAAATGGAGCGGGTGATCGGACTCGAACCGACGACAATCACGTTGGCAACGTGATGCTCTACCAACTGAGCTACACCCGCTCTGCGTTCAGCGATCTGTTATTTATATGTCCATGGAGCCGGAAATCTTTAAGTGGTACCCGCACAAGGACTCGAACCTTGAACCAACGGATTAAGAGTCCGCTGCTCTACCAATTGAGCTATGCGGGCACCGATTTATTGTGGCATATTATATCATAAGAGCCAAAACTTTTTCAAGCAAGAATTGCGCATATTTCGGCCCCTAACCCACCTATTCGACGGATTCCGCCGATTCCGCGGCCTGTTTCTCTTTCAGGAGCTTCCGGGACTCCGCCTTCAGCTGCCTGTTCTCGTTCCACAATCAACTGCGTATCAAACGCTGTGCGTCTTCACAAACTCGACAATATCCTCAACCTTGCCCTCGGCCATGGAGATACATGTATCGGCGCACCCGTAATACAGCCTGAGCGTACCGCCTGACACCACGGCGGAGCTCGGAAATACGACGTTGGGCACGTCTCCGACGCGTTCATAAAGTTCCGTGGGAGCAAGCAGGTAATCCTTTGTGCGGTAAAGCACCTTCCATGGCTTTTCCCTGTCAAGGATAGCCCCGCCGACGTAATAGATATAACCGTTACAGCTCGTCCATACACCGTGGTATATCAGGAGCCACCCCTCCTCGACCTCGATAGGGGCCGGCCCCGGGCCTACCTTTGTCGACTGCCAACCGCTCGGGAGCGTGCCGAAAACGAAACGGTGGCATCCCCAGTGCACCAGGTCGGGGCTCGTGCTGTAGAACATGTCGCCGAAGGGAGTGTGCCCGCGGTCGCTTGGCCGGTGCAATATGGCGAACTTGCCGCCTATCTTCCTCGGGAATATCACGCAGTTCCGGTTAGCCGGGGGCATGGGGTTCTCCATCTGCCTGAAAGCCTTGAAATCCTTCGTGGTCGCAAGACCTATGCACGGCCCCTGCGGCGAATCGATGCACCAGGTAAAATAGTAAGTGTCTTCGATCTTCGTAAGACGCGGATCATATGTCCTCGCCTCTATGCAAACGTCCGGGTCGTCGCACTCCATCTTGATGGGGTCCGGATCGATCTGCCAGTCGATCCCGTCCTTACTCGTCCCCACATGCATCGTAAAGTTGAGGTCTATCTCATCAACGCGGAATATGCCCGCGTAGGCGCCCTCAAAAGGCACGATAGCGCTGTTATGAATACTATTAGCCCGCGGCACCGCCCCGGGAGTAATGATCGGATTACCTTCGTATCGCTTGAAAACCGTCTCGTTAGCCATGTTCCACCTCTTGTCTTTACTTACGACCTGCTACCTTCTCAACCAAACGTCATACCTCGCCGCCACCGGCATCCTGCGTCCGGTGCCGAAGGCCTTTGTCGTCACTTTCAGCCCAGGCGCGGCCTGTCTTCTTTTGTATTCGTTCTTGTTTACGTGGCTGATCACCCACTCCACGGTCCCGGGAGCGAAGCCCTTTTCCACGATCTTTTCCGCGGACCGGCCCTCTTCCAGATAATGATACAGTATTGTATCAAGAATATCATAAGGCGGAAGCGTGTCCTGGTCAAGCTGCCCGGGCTTGAGTTCGGCGGTGGGCGGCCTTTCTATGATCCCGCGTGGGATTATTTCCGATTCCCTGTTGATGTGCTCCGCCAGCTGATAGACCATTGTCTTGGGAACGTCGGAGATGGCGGCAAGCCCGCCTGCCATGTCCCCGTACAACGTGCAATATCCGACAGCGAGTTCGCTCTTATTCCCGGCGGCGATCACGAGATGGCCGAACCTGTTGGAAAAGGCCATGAGAATATTCCCCCTTATCCTGGCCTGGATGTTCTGCAGGTAAACGCCCACTTCCTTATCCTCCTTTATCAGAAGGTCTTTTTCAAGTGTCCGGGTGTAAGAGTCATATATCTCGGAGATCGAAACGACTTTAAACTGCACGCCCAGGTTTTCCGCGAGTGTCCGCGCGTATTCCACGCTTTCTTCCGAAGAGTAGGGCGAGGGCATGGAGACTCCAAGAACATTTTCACTCCCCGCGGCCTCTTTCGCCAGGCAGCATGTAACGGCCGAATCTATGCCGCCCGAAAGGCCCACGACGGCTTTGGAAAAACCGCACTTATCCATGTAATCCCGGATGCCGAAGACAAGCGCGTCGTGGACCGAGGCGATCCTGTCCCGCGGGACATAAAGGCCCGGAGTCCCGCGAGCGCCGGCATCAACGGTCTCTACATGTTCCTTAAAGGCCGGGCAAATGAAAACAGGTTCCCCTTTTCCGTCGACGCACATGCTCCTGCCGTCGAATATCAGCTCGTCGTTGCCGCCCACCTGGTTGACAAATATGAAAGGGATCCCGTATTTTTTCGCGTGAGCACGTATAAGGTTGTAACGAACTTCCTCTTTCCCGGCGTAAAACGGTGACGCCGAGAGGTTTACCAGCAGGGTCGCGCCCTCTTTAGCGAGCTTTTCCACCGGATCGAAAGTATAAGGCCGTCCCGGCCAGAGCTGCGGAACGTTCCACATGTCCTCGCAGATGGAAATGCCGAGCTTTTCCCCCTTGAACGGGATGACTTCGACCCCTGGCGCCGGGTCGAAGTATCTTGTCTCGTCAAAAACGTCATACGTGGGAAGAAGCGACTTGTTCTGGAGGCCCAGTATGCTCCCCTCGAAAATAAGCGCCGCCGAATTGTAGAGCCCTTTACCCGTATCCCTGCCCGTAGGAACAGGCACCCCCACGAGTATCCCCACCCCGGGATATTCCCTTGAAATGCCGACCAACTTATCGACGGCGGCCTGCGCCTTTTCAATGAACGCCGCCTTTTCCAGAAGATCCCCCGGAGGATGCCCCGTAAGGAACAGTTCCGGAAACACGATAAGATCCGCCCCCTCCCCGGATCCGAACAAGGTATCCGCCACCTTCCGAAGGTTCCCTTCTATATCCCCAACAACCGGATTAAGCTGAGCGATCGTTATTTTCATCTTCCCTCGACACAAAAAAAGAAACAGCCCCACAAACAAAACCGAACCTGCCGCGCGTTCTCGCGTTCTATTGTTTATATATTTTACATTGAAGTCGATAATTTTCCAGTAATTTCTCATTATGGCTCTCTACCGTATCATTTCCCATTGAAAATCGCCCCACAGATGATAGAATATACTCAAACATAACACTTACCGGACGCACAAACGGGGGCATTGCATGATATCGCAGCTGACGATACAGAATTTCGGGCTGATCGACCGCCTTACGGTGAACTTCTGCGAAAATCTCAACATATTCACCGGCGAGACCGGCGCCGGCAAGTCCATCCTCATAGACGCGCTGCGCTACGCGCTGGGCGAACGCCTTAACACCGCGCAGGTGCGCGATCCCGGAAAACCCTGCACGGTCGAGATCGTCATTGACCTCTCCGACGAGTTCCTTAAGGAGTCCTCCATTCTTGAGGAATATATCTGTGACGACGACCCCGTCCTCATCATCAGCCGGACATGCCTCGGCGATAAGCGCGCGAAGAACAGGATAAACGGCTTCAACGTGACGGTCTCCCAGCTAAAAGAGATCGGCGACCGTCTTGTCGATTTTCACGGCCCCCACGACCACCAGATGCTCCTTTCCGAAGACTCGCATATCGGCATCCTCGACAGGCTTTCGGGACCGGATGAATTGAAAAATGAATACACTCAAAAATATGATACCTGCAAACAGCTCCAAAAGAAGCTCAACGACCTCCACTCTCTTTCCGAAAACCGCGAGCGGGAACTTGACATGCTCGGCCACCAGATAAAGGAACTCGAACAGGTGCCGCTTGAAGAAGATGCCTACGAAAAACTCTCGCGGGACCTGGGCCGGGTGAACAATGCGGAAAAGCTCCACGAAT
>JAUWWB010000155.1 GCA_030617085.1 Candidatus Omnitrophota bacterium | reverse complement strand
GATGATGCCTCAACACATATAAGTCATAGGCAAGAGCAAGATACGCTGCAAGCGGCCAGTTGGGCTTCCTCTCACCTTTCTCTTGCTGTTCCTTATGAAAACGACACGCAATGTCATGCCACCTTATTATTTCATGCTTTTCTTCCTCTGGTTTCTTTGACTCACTTTTACACCATTCAGGATCCAATATCTTGGCTATATAGGATTGTAAAAAGTTGGGGAATGTTTTCCATTTTTTTGAATAAAGCAGCTCGCCACCCACAGCAACAAATCTAAAACCTTTAAACATCTTGGATAGTATGGGCTTGGTTTTACCATACAACTTTTCTCTTTCGGCTTCTCTTCGCTGATGTTCTTTAAACTGCCTTATAACCTCAGGAGGAATAGATAATGGAGCCGTCTCTATCGTTCTGTCCAGACAGCATTTTTTGTATTTCTTTCCGCTACCACAAGGGCAGGGATCATTCCTTCCAACCTTCATGTATACTCACCTCTTTTAGTGTTCTTCGGCAGAGCATTATAGTAAGCAGAATAGCATTTGTCAACACTCAAGAACCTATACTCAAACTGGTCTCATTTGTCCAATCTATACTCATTTTGGACTCCACCAGAAGCAAACAGTGACAACCAACAGCAGACACAAAAAAGCCGCATACTCCTTATTGCTAAAGAGCTTGCGGCTTAAGTCTATGATTAACGGGACTTACCGGAAATCCCTGAAATATATCTGGCGGAGGAGGTAGGATTCGAACCCACGGACCCTTTCGGGTCAACGGTTTTCAAGACCGCCGCATTCGTCCACTCTGCCACTCCTCCGCTTATATGGTTCGGCTTTCCTTATTTTACCAGATTCCTGCCGCATTTACAAATTCTAGGGCGTTTGCGGTTATGGCGCGGAAGATTTCGTTGGAATGGGTTGCTGAAGCGTGTAGGAAATTTAGGAAGGAAAGGTTTTTGAAGATTGGGCAGAATACGGCCATTGTTATGGCGAGGTTTCCCACGAATATGAGGATAAACGAAAAGACGGGGCCCGACTTCATGATGTCGGGCTGTTTGATCCTGAGGGCCTCGGATGTCATGGCGAGGTGGAATGCCAGGGTGAGGCCTACGAGGAAGATGAAAGCGGGCGGGGTGAAGATGTTTCCCTTGCCTGTCGTTTTCAGTAACATGAAGACCGGGGCGAGCAGGACCGTGTAGATGGGGACGAAATATGGGCTGAGGTCGATGAAAAAATTCGTTTTGGAGGTTTCGACGTGGCCGCCGGATGAAGAGACCTTAAAAGAAAGGACCTTTCCGAGGCAGAGCCATGTGGCGATGACGTGGACGGCCTCGTGGCCGAGGACGTAGAGATAGTCCGGGGATTTTATCAGGATGTGCAGCAGAAAATATACAAGCGCGCCTCTTTCCAGCATGTGCAAGGCGCCGCTATGTACGCCTATTCCGGTGATCTGCGAATAGAACGCCTTTGCCGTGCCGATGGCGATCGGGATGAGGAGAATGGCTGATAGTGTTTTCAGGGCTTTGGTAAACATGGATTCAGGGCTCTCAAGCCATCCCGTGTTCTATCTTATCCGCCCCGAAATACGGCCTCAGGGCTTCGGGGACGGTGATGGAGGCGTCTTCGTTCTGGTGGGTCTCCAGGAGCGCTATGACCAGTCTTGGAAGAGCTACGCCGGAGCCGTTCAGGGTATGGACGTAGCGCGGTTTTTGCGTCTTGTCGGCTGGCTGGTATTTAATGTTCGCGCGCCTGGCCTGGAAATCCGAGAATTCCGAACAGCTTGATACCTCGAGCCACCTTCCGGCGCCGGGGGCCCAGAGTTCTATGTCGTAGCACTTGTGCGCCGCGAAACTTATGTCGGCCGTGCAGAGCTCTATGACGCGGTATGGGAGTTCGAGCCGCTTCAATATGTCTTCGGCGTCGCCGAGAAGATTCTCGAGCTCTTTCATCGAATCCTCCGGCAAGGTGAACTTGACCATCTCTACCTTGTTGAACTGGTGCACCCGAATAAGTCCTTTTGTGTCCTTTCCGTACGATCCGGCTTCCCTGCGGAAGCAGGCCGTGTACGCGGTGTAACAAATGGGCAGGTCTTCTTCCCTCAGGACTTCATCGGCGTGAAGGTTCGTGACGGGGACCTCCGCGGTCGGGATAAGAAAATGGTCTTCGCCCTGCACCTTGTAGATATCATGTTCCAGCCTGGGGATCTGGCCCGTCCCCCTCATGCTCTTTCTGTTCACAAGGAACGGGGGGAAAATTTCCTTGTACCCGTGCTCCCTGACGTGCACGTCCAGCATGAAATTGAAAAGAGCCCTTTCCAGCCTGGCCCCGGGGCCGATATATAGCGGGAAAGCGGTTCCGGTTATCTTCGCGCTCCTTTCGAAGTCGAAGAGGCCGTTGATGCGCCCGAGCTCCACATGGTCGCGGGGGGTGAATGAAAATTCGGAGATCTCTCCCACCTCTTTGACGAGCGGGTTGTCCTTTTCGCTGGAGCCGACCGGAACGCTTTCGTGCGGGATGTTCGGGATATGGTCAAGCAGGAGGCTGTATTCTTCTTCGATCTTTTTCAGCTCATGGTCAAGCCCTTCGATCTCCGCCGAAAGCGTCCTGACCTCGGCCTTGACGGCCGAAACGTCGCCCTTCTGCTGTATGAGGGTCCCTATCTTTTTGGAGGACTCGTTCTTCCGCCGCTTGAGGTCTTCCACGTCCGTGATCAGCTTCCTCCGGATCTTGTCCTGCTCGAGAAATTTATCCAAAAGGCCGACATCGTCACACCTGTCCTTCAAGGCCTTCCTGACAACATCG
>JAUWWB010000141.1 GCA_030617085.1 Candidatus Omnitrophota bacterium | reverse complement strand
GATGCCGTTCTGCACGGCATCAAAACTGCGCGCGGACCCCCCTCCCACGCGGACCTTGGCTAACGTGAACCCGGGTTCCCCAGCGATGCGGGGGCGGAGACTAAAGATGAAGCGTTTTTGCTGCATATTATTTGTATTGCTGTCGTTCGTGTCGGGGGGGGTGTTGTCCGGCGCGGAGGAGGGGGGAGGGCGCTCTGTCAATGTCACGGCGGAGATCGACAGGGAGCGGGCGAATATTGGCGACAGGATAAAACTTTGTGTCGTGGCCGGGAAGCCGGAGGGGGTTGAAATATCTTTTCCCGAGACGCTGGAAAATCCGGGCGATTTTTCCGTTGTGGGGTCGCGTCCGATCAAAAGGGGATGGCCGAAGGCGCGGGAAGAAGGACGCGAATATGTGTTGACCATTTACGAAACCGGGACGCATGTCATACCTCCGGTCCGGGTAAGATATAAAGAAACCGGGGCGGACGAGTGGCTTACCGCGGAAAGTCCGCAGGTTTCGATAGAGGTCGTCAGTCTTTTGACGGGGGACGATACGGACATAAGGGACCTGAAAGGGCTTGCCGTTTCGCCCCGGGGTTTCTTGCCGCTGCTGATCGTTTTTTTAGCGCTGGCGCTTGCTTCGGGCGCGGCGTGGTGGCTCCTCCGCCGCGCGAAGGCAAAAGCTTCCGCAGCGATAGCCGCGGAAGAAAGGTCCGCGTATGATATCGCCCATGAACAGATGTTGGAGCTTAAGGCAATGGACCTTCCCGGAAAGGGGCGCGTGAAAGAGTATTACACGAGGCTTTCGGACATCGCCCGGCATTACCTGGAAAACAGGTTTTCTTTCCGCGCTCCCGAGATGACCACGGAAGAGTTCATGGAGGCGGTGAAAGCGTCGCCGGAGATGCTGCGCGAACACAGGGAGCTGCTTAAGGATTTCCTGTCCCGGTGCGACATGGTAAAGTTCGCGAAATACGGCCCGACCCCGCTCGAGATGCTTGACAGTTACCGATCGGCAGAGCGCCTCATCGAGCAGACCAGGGTAGAAGAAAATGAGGAGGAGGGAGTATGATGCGCCTGGCAAATCCCCTGATCCTGGTCCTGTGTATTCTTATACCCGTTTTGGTCTATCTGGTCAGGAAGTTCGAAGAAAGGACGCGGAGCTCGTTCCGTTTTTCAAATCAGGAGCTTGTCAAGGGGCTGAAGCCGTCCCTGAGATCGGTGTTGAGCGGCAAGCTTATTTACCTGCGCGCGGCGAGCCTGCTTCTGATCATCCTGGCGGCGTCCAGGCCCCAGTCCATTATCGGCGAGACGCACGTCCTTACCGAAGGCATCGATATCGTCCTGGCCGTGGACGTGTCAACCAGCCTGCGCGCCATGGATTTTGAGATTTCCGGTAAACGCGTCGACCGGCTCGAAGCGGTGAAAGGCGTGGTAGCCGACTTCATCGAGAAAAGGCCCAACGACAGGATAGGGATGGTCGCTTTCGCCGCGCTCGCCTACACCGCCTGTCCCCTTACGCTTGACCATGCCTGGCTGGAGAAAAACCTTGAGAGGGTCAGGATAGGCATGATAGAGGACGGCACCGCGATAGGTTCGGCCATCAGCGCGGCGCTTAACCGCGTCAAGGGTACGGAGGTGAAGGAGAAGATCATCATCCTTCTGACGGACGGACGGAACAACGCGGGCAGGATAACGCCCGCCACAGCCGCGGAAGCGGCCGCGGCTTTAGGCTGCAGGATATACACGATCGGCGCCGGCACCAAGGGGTTTGCCCCTTTCCCGGTAAAGGACATGTTCGGGAATACGGTGCTCAAGCCCGTCCGGATAGACATCGACGAAGGCCTGCTGAGAAAAATAGCGGGAACGACCGACGGCATGTATTTCAGGGCCACCGACACCGCTTCCCTCAAAAACATATACGATGAGATCGACAAGCTCGAGAAGACACCCATGGAGGAGACCGGGTACAATATTTACAGGGAGCTTTTCGGCTTTTTCCTCATCCCGGGCCTGGTGCTCGTGCTTCTCGAGGTGATCCTGTCCAATACATGGCTGAGGAGGTTGCCGTAAATGAAGTTTGGAGCTGTTTACATGGCGGCGTGGCTCTGGATCGTTCCCGGGATAATTGTCTGTTATATCCTGGCCGGCCGCGCCAGGAAAAGGGGGCTCGGGCGTTTTGCCGCGGACAGGCTTTTGCCGGTGATCTCCTCTTCCTTCCACGCTCGGAGGAGAAAGATCAAGAATTCGCTGATCGTGGCCTCCGTTTTTCTCATGGCGCTGGGCCTGATGAGGCCGCAATGGGGATTCCGGTGGCAGGAAGTGAAGCGGCAGGGGCTTGACATACTGATCGCCCTGGACACGTCCAACAGCATGCTGGCCGAAGACGTGCTTCCCAGCAGGCTCGGCCGCGCGAAGCTGGCCATAAGGGACCTTGTAAAAAGGCTGCGGGGCGACAGGATAGGCCTTGTGGCCTTTTCCGGAACGGCGTTCCTGCAATGCCCGCTGACGGCGGACCATGACGGGTTTCTTCTTTCCCTCGACGATGTCGACGTCGACACCATCCCAGTGGGCGGGACTTCCCTCGCGAAGGCCATAAATACCGCCATGGGCAGCTACGAAGGGGGGAAGAAACAGCATAAGATACTTATCGTCATCACCGACGGTGAGGATCTTGAGGGAGGCGTCGACAGGGCGATCGCGAAGGCCAAAGCCGCCGATGTGAAGATATTCTGCGTGGGGATAGGAGCAGCCGAGGGGGAACTCATCCCCATGACGGACGAATCGGGAAAAAGATCTTTTCTTAAGGACAGCGAAGGAAACATAGTGAAGACCCGGCTTGTTGAAGGGGCGCTGCAGAAAATGGCGCTCGAGACGGGCGGCATGTATGTCAGGTCGACCGGAGTCGAATTCGGACTTGACCTCATATATGACGAGAAACTGGCGGGACTGGAAAAGCGGGAATTCAAGAGCAGGATGGAAAAGCGCTACAACGAAAGGTTCCAGATCCCGCTTCTTTTCGCGATACTGCTGCTTCTCTGCGAACCACTGATAGGGGATAGGAGGGGCGAGTTCGGAGTTCGGAGTTAGGAGTTCGGAGCGACCTAATTGCATGTAGGGGCAGGCCCCTGTGCCTGCCCTTTGCTTGCGAAAGGATGTGCTGACGGCGGTCCGCGGGTGTGCCGGGCCGGCCCCCCCGGGGACAACCAACCTCGGCGCATTAAAAAATTT
>JAUWWB010000120.1 GCA_030617085.1 Candidatus Omnitrophota bacterium | reverse complement strand
CCCTTCAATTGTTAAAGGACCAAAATAACCAACCAAACACACAACCAAATTTAAATTTTCAAGGGCCGACCCCACTTTTCGCTGCATGTAGGGGCAGGCCCCTGTGCCTGCCCGTTTGCCTTTCAGAGGCGGGCGAAGAAAGAGGGGGCAACGGAAAAGATGGACGTGCTGCTGGTTGTGGATATGCTCAGGGATTTTATGACGAAAGAGGGCGCTTTGTATTGCGGGGATGACGCCGGGGGAATAATACCGTTTATCAGGAAGAAGATCGATGACTGCAGGAAGTCCGGGTGCAGGGTCGTCTACGTGTGTGATTCACACAGGCCCGATGATAAAGAATTCAGGATGTTCGCGCCTCATTGCGTAAAGGGGACAAGAGGCGCGGAGATCATTGACGAGTTAAAGCCGGAGGCGGACGACATTATCATAGAAAAGACCCGTTTCAGCGCTTTTTACGGCACCGGGCTTGACGAAACATTAAAAGAACTTGCTCCGGAAACTGTTTTTGTCGCGGGAGTGTGCACTTCCATTTGCGTCATGGATACCGTCGGGGACTTGAGAAACAGGGATTACAGGGTCGTTGTTTACAAGGACGGGGTCGCGGACTTCGACCCGCAAGCCCACGAGTTCGCCCTGAAAAGGATGGCGGACGTGTATGGGGCGGAAGTGGCTTGAGTTCAGGTTCTAGGTTTTAGGTTTTTTCTGATCCAGCCCTCTCCGAATAGACGGGACATTCCCCCGCTTTTGCGAGGGTAGGTTCTGTCCCGCATCACGGTGGCGCTTTACGACCCAATGCGGGGCTGGAAAGCCCCGCCTATTCGACTATAACCTAAAACCTATAACCTATAACCTAAAACCTAAAACCCAAACACATGGCAAAGTGGGAATACGGGAAGAGGATCGAGCCGTCGGTCTTTGATATTCCCGTTGAAAAGATAAAAAGCGGCTGGTACAGCGATAAGTATTTCGTCCGGACCAAAGAGATACTGGAGATGGACAACACCCATACGCGGGTGTTGATGCAGGTATTCTCCAGAAAAGACGCCGTTGTGTGCGGCCTGGACGAGGCTATCGCCATTCTCAAGCTGTGCGCCGGCAGGCCCGGGGAGCTTGTTATCAGGGCCCTGCATGACGGGGACGAGGTGAAAGCCGGCGAGACCGTCATGACGATAGAAGGCGATTACAGCACGTTCGCGCATCTTGAGACGGTCTACCTCGGTGTAATAGCCAGGCCCACCGCCGTCGCGACCGCGGTCAAAAAGGTCGTCAAGGCCGCCGACGGCAAAAAAGTCCTGTTTTTCCCCGCGAGGTTCGACCATTACCGCGTCCAGACCATGGACGGCTATGCCGCCTTTATTTCGGGCGCTCTGGGTGTTTCGACTGACGCGCAGGGGTCATGGTGGGGGGAAAGCGGCCTGGGGACGGTCCCGCACGGCCTTATCGCCGCCTATAACGGTGATACGGTCAAGGCGGCTCTGGCTTTTGATAAATACATGCCGGAAGATATCCTTCGTATCGTGCTTGTGGATTTTGAGAACGACTGCATAGGGACTTCCCTTAAGGTGGCTGAGGCGCTCGGTAAAAGGTTGTGGGGGGTTCGTTTCGATACGGCGGAAGACGTCAGGGACATATCCGTCAGTGGCAGGGGCAAAGATTCATACGGCGTCTGTCCCGAGCTTGTCTTCAAGGCAAGGGAGATCTTTGACAGGCACGGGTTCGAGCACGTAAAGATAGTCATCTCCAGCGGCTTCAATGAGGAGAAGATCAAGAGATTCGTAAAATTAAAGGTCCCTTTTGACGCCGTCGGCGTGGGCTCGGCCCTGTTCAGGGAAAAAACCGATTTCACCGCGGATATCGTGATGGCGGAAGGGAAGCCCCTCGCCAAGGTAGGCAGGGAGTATAAGCCGAATCCGAGGCTGAAGTTGGTTTGTTAGTGGATGGGGGCTGACCTCATGGATCCTTGTACGAAATGTGACGCGAAATGCTGCAGGTATTTCGCGCTCCAGATCGATACTCCTAAAAGCAAAAGTGATTTCGAGAACATAAGATGGTATCTGGCGCATAAAGGGGTCTCCGTCTTTATCGAAAAAAGGAAGTGGTATCTTGATATCGCTAACGAATGCCGCTATCTCACAAAGGACCACCGCTGCAGGGTGTATGATAAAAGACCCCTTGTTTGCCGGGAGCACAGCCCGGGCACCTGCGAGCTGGTATCCGGCGATTTCGGGCACGACCGCGCGTTCAGGAACATGGAAGAATTCGACAGGTATTTAGCCGAAAGGTTCAAACGAAAATAGGGGGAAGGAGAGTAACGGACCATGACGGCAAGGAAGTTTCTTGCGGGAGTTGCATTGGCGGCTCTGGTGGCGGCACTTTTCCCCGCTGGTTCTTTCGCTGAGATCGACCTCAAAGGGGGATCGTATCTGCGGCTCAGGCATGAGTACTGGAAGAACGTCTTCGACCTGGAAAACAGCGCCAAAGACGACCGCAATTTCTTCAGGTTCAAAGGTTGCTTATGGGCCGAGCTGGACCTGGGGGATGACATAAGCTATTTTGTCAGGGTCACCGACGAATTCAAGTCCTACGTCTATTACCTTCAGCGCACCGGGAAAAAAAGGCCGCGCTTTGATCTCGACGAGGTAGTGATCGATAACCTTTATCTTGATCATAAGAACTTCCTGGGGCTCCCCCTGGACCTGCGCGTGGGGAGGCAGGATTTTCTTTTCACGTACGGGGAGGGGTTCCTGATCATGGACGGGACCCCGCTGGATGGTTCAAGGACTTATTATTTCAATGCCGCCAGGGTCACCTGGCACATGGACGAGAGGAACAGCCTGGACTTTGTATATATAAACGACCCTATAGAGGATGATATTCTGCCGCATATAAAACAAAAACCACCCCACCGGAAACTGAACGCTACCGACGAGCAGGCAGTCATGACCTACTGGAAAGGAGATCCCATTGAGGACGTCCATCTTGAAGGGTACTATATTTTCAAGAGGGAAGATGGCGGAGGCCCACGGTTACAGGCCCGCCAGACCGACCTTAGCACGGTCGGCTCATTTGCCAGATGCGCCTTCGCGCCCTGGGCGCTAAGAGCTCAATTTGCTTACCAGTTCGGAGAATACGGCCCCTACGACCGGGAGGGGTTCGGCGGTTACGTGTTCCTGGATACGAGCTTTGAAGACGTTGCGTGGTCTCCCGCGGCAAGCGCAGGATTTATTTACCTTTCAGGGGACGACCCTTCGACTTCCGGGAACGAAGGATGGGACCCCCTGTTTTCCCGCTGGCCATGGATGTCAGAGCTGTATTGCCTTACTTACGCCGGAGAGTCGGGCCTGGCTTACTGGACGAATTTACAGATGTGGAGAGCGGAACTTGTTTTGAAACCCATCAGGAAAACGAAGCTTTCACTCTGGTATAATTTTCTAAGGGCAAACGACAACCCCGCGGGGGCATTATTCGGCACAGGCAAAAACAGGGGGCACCTTCCCCAGGCAAAGTTGGAATATTCCCTGGATGAAAATATTTCGGCTTATGTTCTGGCGGAGTATTTTGTGCCGGGGAACTTCTACTCCGACAGCGCGGACGAGGCCTTTTTCTTGAGAACGGAACTGACTTTCAAATTCTAAGCCCGAAGAGCGACGGTTCGCGGGACAGGAATGTCCCGCCTATTCGTGAGTGTGCGGTTGTTGACGGCGCCCCCTTCCCGAATAGGCGGGGCTTTCCAGCCCCGCATCGTATTGGGGAGGTTGTTGACGGCGCCCCCTTCCCGAATAGGCGGGG
>JAUWWB010000050.1 GCA_030617085.1 Candidatus Omnitrophota bacterium | reverse complement strand
CACTGCCGCCGTTCCCGAACACGATGGCCTTGCCGCCCCGGCGGTAACACTCAACCAGCGCCGCCGCCGCGTCCGCGACCGCCGCCAGATTACCGTCATCGGCAAGAAACCGGCTCTTGGCATCGAGACTGTCTTCCAATATGTTTTTTACTGTTTTTGTAGTGTCCATAATAATGTACGGTAAGCGTTGGGGGCACACCACCCGGCAAAAGGGCAGGCACAGGGGCCTGCCCCTACATGCAATTAGGCCGCTCCAAACTACGAACTACGAACCACGAACTACGAACTACGAACTAACCTCACCTATACGGCACCTGCGCCACGGGGGGCCTTTCCTCGGGGGCGGCTTCGGCCTGCGGGGAGATCCCGGCGATCTTGTTGATATGCATCTTTATGTTTATCTTTTCCTCAACACCCAGCATCCCCTGCACCCGGTTTTTTACCTCCATCTGGATCCTTTCCGTCAATTCGGGTATGTTGGCCGACGCGGATACCGAGACCCTGGCTACAATGTTTATTCCCTTTTTGCTGACCCCGACGCGTGACCGGACATCCTTTATGCCGGGAATGCCTTTCGCGATCTTCTTGATATAATCTTCGATAGCGGAAAGGGAAATGGTAACTTCCCCGTCAGGGTTTTGAAAAGCGATTATCCTGTTTTTTTTCAACTTTTTTTCCAACCTGTACGGCGCGCTCATTCCGACTATCACAAAAATGCCGCCGGCGACCCCGAGAAATATCTGGAAGCCCAGCGGCCCCGCGACCGCGTTGATCTTCTCCGCCAGATAGTCCAGCGACACCGCGTTAAAAGAGAGCAGCAGGAAGAGCGCCCCCGCCCCCGCCATCAGCAGCATGTACAAGAACACGCCGATCCTTTTTAAAAAGTTCATCAACCCCCTCCTTTTTGAACACGGATTGACACGGATCTCGTTGGACACGGATATATACGGTTTATCCGTGTGTTATTTTTCCTCTTTCCGCGGGAAAAATTTTTCCACGTAATGGGTCGAGATGCAGCCTTTTTGAAAATCCGAATCGGCAAGGACCTTTTTCTGAAAATCGACCGTGGTCTTGATCGGTTCCACCAGGAACTCGTCCAGGGCTCTCCGCATGGTCCTTATGGTCGTCTCGCGGTCCCGGCCGTACGCGATAAGCTTGGCTATCATCGAATCGTAGAAAGGCGGGATGACATATCCGGCGTAGACGCTTGTATCGACCCTTATCCCCGGGCCGCCCGGCATGTTCAATGCCTCTATCTTCCCGGGAGAGGGACGAAAATCGTTCTCCGGGTCCTCGGCGTTTATGCGGCATTCCATGGCCCAGCCCTTGATCTCTATGTCTTCCTGCCCGAAGGAAAGCTTTTCGCCCGCGGCCACCTTTATCTGCTCCTTGATAAGGTCGATGCCGGTAACCATCTCGGTAACGGGATGTTCCACCTGGATGCGAGTGTTCATCTCCATGAAATAAAAGTCATCGCCGTCGAGGAGGAACTCGATGGTTCCCGCCCCCTGATAGTCCACCACCCTGGCGCCGGCGACGGCGGCTTCACCCATCTTCCCGCGCATTTCTTCGGTCAGGCAGGGCGACGGGGACTCTTCGATCAGCTTCTGGTGGCGGCGCTGGATGGTGCAGTCCCTTTCCCCGAGATGCACGACGTTCCCTTTCTCGTCCGCCAGGATCTGGATCTCGATGTGGCGCGGCGCTTCGATATATTTCTCCATGTACACCGCGGGGTTCCCGAAAGCCGCTTCGGCCTCGCTCCGGGCCGTCATGAAAGCGCTGACCAGCCGGACATCGTTATGGCAGACCCGCATCCCCTTTCCGCCTCCGCCCGCTGACGCCTTGATAATGACGGGATAGCCGAACCTTTTGGCCTCTTCCAGCGCGTCCTCCTTGCTCTCGAGCACGCTGTCAGAGCCCGGGATGACGGGGATGCCGGCCTTCTTCATCGTTTCCTTTGCCGCCATCTTGTCGCCCATCAGGCGCATGTTCTCCGGCGTAGGGCCGATAAATTTTATCCGGCACGATTCGCATATCTCCGCGAAATGCGCGTCTTCCGCGAGAAACCCGTAGCCCGGATGGATGGCCTCGACGTCAGTGATCTCGGCCGCGCTTATGATGGCCGGGATGTTAAGATAACTCTCCGACGGCATGGCCTTACCTATGCATACGGCTTCATCGGCCAGCCTGACATGGAGTGATTTGGCGTCCGCTTCGGAATAGACGGCCACCGTCTTTATCCCCATCTCCCTGCAAGCCCGGATGACCCGCAGCGCGATCTCTCCTCTATTCGCTATCAGTATTCTTGAAAACATTGGTTTAGGTTTTTTTAGGTTATAGGTTATAGGTTTTAGGTTATAGGTTTTTTTAGGTTTTTGGTTATAGGTTTTTGGTAACAGGCTTTGAAAACCTAAAACCTAACACCTAAAACCTAACACCTAACACCTCCTCCTCACACCAGTTCAACTACAAAAAGCACCTGTCCGAACTCGACGGATTCGGCGCTTTCGACGCGTATTTCCGTTATCTTTCCGCCGAATTCCGCCTTGACCTCGTTCATCAACTTCATCGCCTCGACGATACAAAGGACGTCTCCCTTCTGGATGACGTCGCCGACTTCCACAAAAGGATCCGCGTCCGGCGCCGGCGCACTGTAAAACGTCCCCACCATCGGGGCCTTGACTTCCTTCACGTTCCTCTGTTCCTTTTGAGGAGGCGCAGCCGCTTCCGCCGCAGGCGCCGGTTCCGGCCTTGCCGCGACAGGCGTAACCACCTGCTCGACGGCCCCGGGCATTTTCTTGCTGAGCTTGACCTTGACGCCTTCCTGCTCGACTTCGACCTCCGTCAGGTCATTTTCGTTCATCAATTCGACAAGTTCCTTTATCTTCTTAATATTCATGTCGCTCCCTTGTACCATCCACTATCCACTATCGACCAATCAAGCCCTCTCGATATATTCCCCCGTACGCGTATCGACCTTGACGCGCTGCCCCTGTTCCACGAACAGGGGCACTTTTATGACCTTTCCCGTCTCAAGCTTCGCCGGCTTCGTGGCTCCCGAGACCGTATCGCCCTTGAACCCCGGTTCGGTCTCCACGACCTCAAGGACAACGTGTATGGGCGGTTCTACGCCCATGATCTCCCCGTCGCATAATTTTGCCGTTACGGTCATGTTCTCTTTCAAGAAGTACACCTTATCCCCGATCTTCTCCCCGGAAATATGGACCTGCTCATAGGTCTCTTCGTCCATGAAGCAATACCCGAGATCATCTTTATAAAGATATTGCATCGGTTTATGTTCGATGTATACCTCTTCAAAAGTATCGTCGGGCCTGAGTGTCTCCGAGATTATCGCGCCGGTGGAAAGGTTCTTCAGTTTCGCGCGGATAAAGGCTCCGCCCTTTCCCGGCTTATGGTGCCGGGCCTCCACGACCTCGTGGAGCTGGCCGTTATAATTGATGATACCACCCTGTCTCAACTGTCCTGCTTTTATCATGACGTCAAAACCTCACATCCTTTAGCGGTAACCAGGATCATATCCTCTTCCCTGATGCCGCCTAAACCGGGTTTATAAAGCCCGGGTTCGACCGTCAGGACCATACCTTCCCGCAACCTCCGGCGGCTCCCTCTACGCAGGAAAGGTTTCTCGTGGATCTCTAACCCCACGCCGTGGCCCAGGCCGTGGAGGATAAGATCTCCAAGGCCGTTTTTCTTGATGAGACCCTCCGCCCTTCCGACCACCGAGCCGATCATCGCGCCCGGCTTGATCTCTTTTATCGCGAGATCGTGAGCTTTCAGGACAGATTCACGGAAATCCTTTATTTGCCAGTTTATTCTACCTTTGTAATATATCCTTGTCAAGTCAGAACAGTACCCCCCGCACCGCAAACCGAAATCCACGAGCAGGTGTTCTCCGCTTTCCAGCCGTTTCGCGCCCGGTATGGCATGCGGGTACGCCGTGTTTTCGCCTGCGGCGGCTATCGTAGGGAAAGAGTTCTTATAGCCCCGGCGGCGTATACACACGTCTATCATGGCGGCGATATCCTGCTCGCTCATGCCCGTCTCTATGTTTTTCCTGGCCTCGCGCCAGACGCGGACCGTCTCTTTCGCGGCTTTTCGCAGGACCCGGATCTCCTCCGGGGCCTTTATCTCCCTTATCCCTTCCATGATAGAAGATACGGGAAGCCCTTTGATATCCGGCACGAATTTTGCCCCGGGGACAAGCTTCGACAGCCTGTCATGGGCCAGCACCGAAAGGTCCTCGCCGCTAAAACCTATTTTCCTTATTTTACGGTCCTCGATATGGCGTGCAAGGGCGTTCATGACGGGTCCGGACGCCGTTACGAGGTTAAGCTTCGCGCCTTCCAGCATCTTTTCCGCGAGCGGGCCGTTCATCGTGTCCACAAAATAGGAAGGGCGGGCTCCTCTTTCGACAAGCATCACCACGCCCGGGGAATAGAACCCGGCCAGATAGGTGATGTCGTGATGATCCCTGATGAGAAGCGCGTCCATGCCGGGGCGGGATAGTCTTGCCCTTATCCTCCTTATGGCGCTTTCCCTGTAAAGAGGCACCTTACCGGCCATGTATCGTCTCCAGCAGGGCCTTTAAGCCGAGGATATAACTGTTCTTGCCGAAACCGCTTATCTGTCCCGTAACGACCGGAGCGATAAGCGACTTGTGCCGGAACTCCTCCCTGGAGTAAATGTTCGACAGGTGCACCTCGACCGCCGGCAGGCCCTTCGCCCTCAGGGCGTCATGTATCGCGACACTCGTATGAGTGTACGCGGCCGGGTTTATCAGTATCCCCGAGACGTCCGTCCCGTTGATCTTGTCGACGATATCGCCTTCGTGGTTGGACTGGTAAAATTCGACTTCCGCTTTCTCCGCGCCCGCGGCCTTCTCGATCGCGGCATTGATAGACTCGATGGTCTCTTCCCCGTAGATCCCCGTCTCCCTCTTCCCCAAAACATCCAGATTCGGCCCATGTATCACCAATATCTTAGTCACAGCCCCTCCTTGTATGGATTTTCCCCCGAACTCCGAACTCCGAACTACGAACTACCCCCCTGCCGCGCCGCGCCCCGCCACAGATAAACGGCGCCCCCGATAACGCTTACAAAAAGAAGCCCGCACAGCGCGAGAATGCTCACCGCGAATGCCGTTTCCTTTCCCACCAAAGGCGCGAAAAACGCGACGATTGCCCCCTCCCTGACGCCAAGCCCTCCTATGGACGGGATCATGCTGACAAACGTGACCACCGGCATTATTAAAAATATATTCCCGATGTTCACTCTGGTCCCTAGAGAGAGAAAGAACAGGTAAACGACAAAAAAATACAGGCATTGCGCGAATACGGATATGGCGAATGACCTGGCGACCACGCCGCGCCTGTTCCTGTAATCATGCACGATGTCATACACCCCGCTGAGACGTTCGCCGAGGCGGAACATCTTCAGCCTCGCAAATAAACGCTCCATCAGGCGGGCAACGCTCTTATTGGTCACGATCACGAATCCGGCAATGCCCGCCGCGAGCAGGCAGAATACCAGAAGCCTGACCGGAGCCATCTGGAACCTTCCCCGGTCAACAAGAAGCGCGACGGCGGCGACGGCCAGGAACGTGTAAAGCCCTATGAGCCGGTCCATGAACACGCTCGCGTATGACCGGACCTTTTTCTTGTTGGCATGCGCGGCATAATGCGCCTTTACGATATCCCCGCCTACGGCGGTCGGCATGAAATTGTTGAAAAAATAGCCTATAAGCGTCAGCTGAAGGGACTCCCGAAAAGTAATATCCAGGTTTTCCCCGAGAAAAATGATCTTCATGCGGTAGGCGAGCATGGTCACGTTGATAAGGATAATCCCGGCCGCGACGGCGATAAGCCTCGAGTCGCCTGCGGATATCGTCACCCAGATGCCACGGGCCTCACCCCGCATCAGCCAAAACAAAAGCCCCAACAGCCCAAAACTTATCACGATACGTATCAACGCGGAACCTTTATTCTTCATATCTCTCCTTAAGGGCAAAAGGGCAGGCACAGGGGCCTGCCCCTACGTGCAACTACCACCACGCCCGCAGTTTCCTTTTCAACTTCCGGATCTTCGCCTCGGCGGCGAGCTCGCCCTGTCTTATGATTGTTTGCGCCTTGCCAAAATCGAACTGATCGATATTTTCGAGTTCCGGTTTTATCTCGAGATCTGCGGCCCTGGACTGGTACGCGTTGAGTTCATCCCCCATGATCTGGAACGACTGGATCAAGGCTGTAAGGGCGTTATTCACTTTCTGGTTCTTTACGCCAAAGCCGGGATTCACGGCAATGACAAACGTGGCGCCGGATTCACGCGCGGCTTTTGTCGGGATACTGTTTCGCACGCCGCCGTCCGAGAGCAGCCTCCCGTCGATCTTTACCGCCGTAAATATCCCCGGCCAGGAGCAGCTGGCCCGGATCAGCTTGACCAGGTCGCCGGATGCATGGGTCAGTTCTTCGCCGGTCTCTATATCGGTCGTGGTCAAGGCAAAGGGGGTCCGCATGTCGCGGAAACCTTTCCTGTCGAGCATATCCAGGATGATACGCTCAAGCTTGTCGCCCTTGATCAGGCCGGTGGAGTAAAGACCCAGGTCCACAACATTGGGCCAGGTGAACTTGAGCGCTTTTTGCTCCAGCTCTTCGGGTGTCGCTCCGAGGCAATAGGAAGCTCCGATCAGGCTTCCGATACTGGTGCCGACGATCATGTCGAAGGGCATCCTGTCACGCCCAAAATGCTTCTCCAGCACCTTGAGAACGCCGATATTGGCCAGCCCCCTCGCGCTCCCACCGCCCAGCGCCAGAACTACTTTTCGTTTTCTGAACAAACCCATGTCAGTGAACAGTGAACAGTTAACAGTGAACAGTAACCCCTAGTACACCACAATTCCCGCGTACCCCACGACCTGAACGGTATCCCCCGTCACGTCGCCGCGGTCGGCGTATTTTACAAGCTCACCCTTTTTCGCGTTCATCTTATTCGCGCACATGAGCATTATCGCGGCGGGGATATACCCGCACATGGATATGTTGCCCCCTTCCACGACGCTCAGGAGCCCTTCGGGGTCAAGGTCAATGACCTTCTGTATGGCCTTTTTATCTTTCTCCTTCGCGGCCTTGCGGGATTCATAATGCGTCATGTCGCTCGACGCTATGATAACAGCGTCCCTGCCCGTCTCCTTGACCGCGGAAGCGAT
>JAUWWB010000099.1 GCA_030617085.1 Candidatus Omnitrophota bacterium | reverse complement strand
TGGTCAGTTTCGTTGACCCGGATGATGATGCAAAATGGATAGCCTCTTTATCGCGGGAGATCCCGCTGAAAAAAGACGTGCTGGACCGTTTGGGGATAGTTTTTAATTTCACGCAAAGCTACATGCACAGGTTCGTGGTGAAGGAGCTCCGGAAGGAGGAAGTCGGCCTCAGGCAGCTGGTCGAGAAGGCAAAAGATTCCCTGTTCGAAGGTGACAGGCAAATCATAAAAGGAACATTCCGTAACGATGTCGACCCGGACATCAAGGTCTACGTCGACCCCGAACTTTTCAAGACGGCCGTTGCAAGGATCATAAGCAACTACGCGCACGAAAACGGTAATTATTTTCCCATAGTCGTGTCGGCGGAAAAGGGCCCCGGGGGCGTGGCGCTCATGGTAGAGGACGGCGGAGATGGTTTTCCCCCGGAGATGCTCCGCAAGGACCTCTTTCCCGACAGGCAGAACGCCTGCGTGCTTAACATGACTTTCTCCGGCAGGACGGGTCTGGGAATGACGATGGCCTGGCAGATATGCAGCGACCATGGGGCGGAAATAACACTATCAAATACCTCCTCCCTGAAAAAAGGCGGCGCGTGTACTACCATCGATATTCCTCACGGTATATACGCCATTACCGGAGACGTAACGGTTGGAACCAGGTCCATAAATGGACTTAAAGGATTAAATGACGCGGATGCGGCTCTGGTGAGGAACACTGTTATCAGTTTTCTGAAAAACGAGAGATCCCCGTTTTTGCGCGATGTAGAGGACTTTAAGATAAAAGTGGTAGATGAGGCGGAGGGCAAGGAACTTAAGATAGGCGGAAACGATCTTTGTAAGGCCAGGATAAAAGAAGACGGTACGCGCGTGTTATACGTTCTGGAAAAAGCCTTTTCCAAAGAGAACCGGGACAGGCTGGAGTATCTGGACCTTCCCGCCGAGCTATACCATTTAGAAATGGGCCTGACCGGTACGGTGGTCGAAGAGGGTGTCGTCATACTCAGGTCCATAAAGAGACTAGTCAGGAATAAAGACCCTCCAGCGGTAAAGAAGATATTGAGGTCAAAAGGCTGGGCGCGCCTGATGAATTCGAAGTTTTTTGGCAAATTTGTAAAAGGCGATATTTCACGCAAGGAGCAGGTCCTGTTTGCGAAGTCTGTTTTGAACATGCTGGGGCAAAAAACGCTGAAGGGCGTATTGAGTAACAATATTTTTGTCTGTTATTCCATTATCACGGGTGAAGCTGTCAAGAGGGGCGCGTTGACCGTCGCGGATATCAGAGAGGTGTTGAGGTTCCGATGGTCCAGACCGATAATCGTGGCGGGGGGGACGCCGACGGGGTTCTTGAGAGATCCGGAATCCGTATCTTATGCTGAAGAAAAATATCTTGATTACGAGGAGCTGGTCGAATCTAAAGACAGGCTTTTGCGGGAGGTAAGATATGCAAACGGGAACAAATTATTTCTTCTGGACCGGCAGAGGTCTCCGAAAAGAGGCGCTACTTGCACGGATATGGCCGCGCGCCTTAAGTTTGCCGAACCGGCCGAAGATTTTTCAGAAATGCCGTATCTGTTTTTAACATTTGACCAGGATGCGATGTTCGCTAAAATCGTTCTTTCCGCGGATACGGGTGATCTATCCCTTGACCTGGCTGAATTATTTAGTGAAATGGCGAGATCATCGGTATATGAGAGGGCCAATGCGATAGATATTGCCGATTGGTTATTGCCGTCTACGCATAATCTGCTCCATGAAAAATTAAACACGCTGGCTAAATCGAAATTCTCAACTTCGTACTCAACTTCGTATGAGAGCCTTGGTCTGGAAAGGCAAAAAGAGTTACTGCTTAAACTCTTGAGAGGCGCCTACCGCGTTCCGGGCCGGGATATTCCCTACGGCCGTCATGTTGAGGCAGTATCCGGTATCCTCAAAGGGGACATGGGAGAGTACGAAAGGCTTATCGATGCCTATCTTGACAGCGTGAAGAGTCAGATCAATACTTTTAGAAAACCTTCCACGCAAAAGAGGATAAAGGTATATCCAGGTAAAGACGCCCGGGGAGAAGACATTTCCGTTAAGGTCCTTATTGTGTCGTCAGACGACAAATTAAGCGCTGACGTCATATATGACGAATTGAGAGACGATCCGGAATATAAAGATGTCGTGGCGGTTATCAGGCATGACAGGACGGGCGATAATCCCGTCAGTATAGGCTTTGTCCCCTGGAAGAAAGACGATCTGTATTTTCTCTGCAGGGGCGAATTGCAGAAACTGGAGAAAGAAGCGCGCATGGCCCATTTAAAAAGAAAAGAATGTTTATATGACTATTACAGAATCAAGAAAGCCGTAGGGAGAAACAGATGGAGAGGCAATCCAAAGGCGGAGATCCGCAGCCCGCGAGTGCGGCAGACAGGGCCTTTTTCAAAAAAAGAAGGAGGCGCTACGGTCCTTTCGCCGGACACAATAGCTGATGTGGTGGGTGAGGACCTGCTGGCGCAGCTGCGCGACCCGAGATTAGCCGCAGGCTACAAAGACCCGACGATTAACTTCTTCAAGATCCTGGATACGGAAGTAGAGCCGGGTTATGGCAGGGATAACCTTGACCATCACGGGGGCAATAAAGAAGTAGCGAAGACGGCGACCCACGCGGCCATGAAAGAGGTCGAGGCACGGGAGGGCGGTCTCCATAAGCGTAAATTGCGGTTCATAAGAAAGAAAAAAGACATCGACGCGTTCATGCATAATGAGATAGTGCGATTTCTGAAGCTGGATCTATATCAGGTAGGAAGAAAAGAATATGTCAATCACGTTATCGCGAACCACTGGGACCACGACGCGCTGAATTCGGCTTTGACTATGCTGTATCCGGAACTGGCGCTGGCAAACCGCGAGTTGCTGGAGGAGATCTCACTCTATGGCGATACGCTCTTCGGGGAGTTTGCTGATCATGAAAATTATAAGAAGTACAGGACCGATCCTTCGATAAAAGTGTACAGCCCTGTCGCGCACGCGCTCTATGAATTAGAGAGATATTTGATGGCTGTTTTCTTCAGGAACTTGAACCCGAATACAGCCGACCATGCCATGGCGATCGAGGAAGCATACGACAAATCTTTCGAAGTTCTGGTGCCGATTCTCAAAGGGTTAGTGAGGATGGAAAAGACGATTTCGGGAAAGGAAAACCGCGAAGAGGAGATGGTCAGATTTATCCGTTTGAAACATCAGACATTTATTATAAAGGCCCATCTCCGGGAAGAGAAAGCCAGAAAGATCGGTTCCGCGAAGACTCAGGATGAGAAAGGGGCAATAGCTGAAAAATATGGGAAATATTTGCGGGGCCTGGAAAAGATATCGGGGATAATAGATCCGGAAAAGGCCGAAAAAGCCGTCAGTGCTTTCCTCTCTGCCAATCCGGAAACGGTTTCGGCGTTAACCCATTATTATAAGAGTGGACAGAAGGCTGCCGCAAAGCAGCAAAGGTCACTGGACAAATTCCTGCAAACAGTTTCCGGCAATTCACAAGACCTCACCGGCGGCACGGCCAATGCGGCTTTTCTCGCGACGGAAGGGGGAAAGGCGGTCATGGTTTACCGTTCCCCCAGTTTTAGGCTCGAAAGCATCAGAGCCTTGAATGAGACGGCGACTAAAGTGGCGGCAGAAAAAGGGTTTTCCGTTCCCCTGGCCCTGATCCGCGTCACTCCTGTCGAGGAAAAGCGGTACAAGCTGGAGACGGGCCTTGACGGGGTCGGCCACGTTCATGTTGACGGCATGAAGACGGCAGGTTTTGGCATCAATACGGCCGTGGGGGACCATTCGTTCCTTGCTGAAGAAATGGTGGCGGCGCTGAACAAAAGAGAAGCTGAGAAAAGGAAACAGTTGGCGCGGGAGGCGCTGGAAAAGCGTTTCGGCAGGCTTGGCGATGACGACGCGAAACTGAAAACGGCCTTTGAAAATATTGAACGCTCTCTTGGCGCCTCAGGCGCGCCCTGGGGCGGCCAGGCGAAAGCCATCGGAAGCCCAAGAGGAGGGTTTACCGTCTTGACGCCCCGGGAGCTTTTGCAGGTTGCCGATGAGTTTCTTGACGTAGAGACCGTAAAGCCAATATCGGATGAAAGTGTTTTAGAAACAATGACCGGTATCCGTTCCCGGTTCCAGACCTATTTATCTCACATGGAAAAGGCCGATATGGAGCGCTTTAAGGCCATTCAGAAGAAAGCGAAGAAAAAGGCAAAGCCTAAGACGAAGCAGAAAATGCAACAGGCCAGGGTAGCCTATGACATCGAGAAGCTTGATAAGGACATGGCCGAAGCAAATTTAAGCCCAAAAACCGTCAATATCGTATCCAATATGGCTAAAGTAGGTAAGCCCATTAATGATATTGTAGCAGTCGTGGCGAAAAGAGGCGAAAGCGGAGAGG
>JAUWWB010000003.1 GCA_030617085.1 Candidatus Omnitrophota bacterium | reverse complement strand
GGACCTTCTTCTCGAGGAAGAGAGCGAGGAATTTAAGCGGAACGTGGTCATGGAGATAAGGGCGGGCACCGGCGGTATCGAAGCGGGCCTGTTCGCCGATGACCTCTACAAGATGTACACGAAATACGCCGCCGACAAGGGGTGGAAGATCTCGGTGATGAGCGAGAGCGGATCGGAGATGGGGGGCATCAAGGAGATAGTCTTTACGGTGGAGGGCATAAACGCCTTCAAGCTCCTCAGGTTTGAGATAGGCACCCACAGGGTACAGCGCGTTCCGGAGACGGAAGCGGGCGGGCGGATACACACCTCGGCCGCTACCGTCGCGGTCCTGCCCGAAGCCGAAGACGTGGAAGTGGACATAAAGGCGCAGGACCTGAAGATAGACGTTTACCGCGCGAGCGGAGCCGGTGGGCAGCACGTGAACGTGACGGATTCCGCTGTGCGCATTACGCATCTGCCGACGGGCACCGTGGTCAGCTGCCAGGACGAGCGGAGCCAGCATAAGAACAAGACAAAGGCCATGCGCGTGCTGAAGGCGCGCATACTTGAGAAGAAGCAGGAGGCCCGGAGGAAGGAGATATCCGAACGGAGGAAGAAGCAGGTAGGCACCGGTGACCGGTCGGAAAAGATAAGGACCTATAATTTCCCGGAGAACCGCGTCACGGACCACAGGATAAACCTGACGTTATACAACCTGGCGAATATCATGGAAGGCGACCTGGGCGGCCTGATCGACGCCCTGGCCGAGGAGGACCGGAGGTTGAGGCTGGAAGCGGGGGAGTGAGTTTAGTTCGTAGCTCGGAGAAAAATGTAGGGGCAGGCCCCTGTGCCTGCCCTTTACCCTGAGGCGATACAGGTTCGCCGCCTCCGGCCGCGAACAAAGGCGAATGACGATGATGAAGCAATATTCGGAAACGATCCCGGTACAATACGAAGAAGGTCGGGCGCGCTTCATGGGGATGGATGTTCTTGTCGATCCGCGCGTGCTGATACCGCGTCCGGAGACGGAGCTGCTTGTCGAGGTGGCGGCGGGTCTTTGCCGGGAGCGGGGGTGGACGAGTCCGTTTATCCTTGACGTCGGCACCGGGAGCGGGGTCATACCCCTCGCCCTGACAAAGCTTATCGGCGATTGCCGGGTGATCGGCTCCGACGTGAGCGAAGAGGCCTTATGCGTTGCGCGCGAGAACCTGAGGAGGTTTGACCGGGAGCGCAGGGTGAAGCTGGTCGTCTCGGACATGTTCTCGGCGTTCGCTCCGGAACATGAAGGCGCCTTTAACGCGATAGTCTCGAACCCTCCTTACGTGTCGGACCGGGATTATGAAAAACTGGACGCATGGGTGAAGGCCGAGCCGTGGATCGCTCTTCATGGCGGAGAAGAAGGCATGGACCATTTGAACGTCCTGGCCCGGGAAAGCGGCAGATTTCTCGCCCCCGGCGGGTTTATTGCCGTTGAGCTCGGTTACGATCAGGCGCAAAAGGTCAAGGACCGCTTTGTTGCTGCCGGGTTCACGGATGTGACCAGTTTCACGGATCTTAACGGCTACGAGCGCGTTATCACGGGGTGGAAACATGGATAAGCTGGTCATCGAGGGGGGAGAGCCGCTGTCTGGAGCGGTCCGGATAAGCGGGGCCAAGAACGCGTGTCTCCCGATACTGGCGGCGTCTCTTCTGACGGATAAGAGATGTATGATCTCCAACGTGCCGGACCTCAAGGATGTTTCCACGATGGTCGATATCCTCACCTCGCTCGGACGCGATGTCGCCAGGGACGGGGATACGCTGGAGATATCCGGCGGCAGCGTGAAAAGCGTGACCGCCTCGTATGAGCTGGTCAGCACTATGCGCGCCTCGATCGCCGTGCTGGGGCCGCTCGTGGCGAGGTACGGCGAGGCAAGGGTCTCGTTCCCCGGGGGATGCGTCATCGGGCCGAGGCCGATCGACCTGCACCTTAAGGGGCTGCGCGCTCTCGGGGCGGAGATACGAATTGAAGAAGGATACATCATCGCTGCCGCCGGAAGGCTAAAGGGCAGCAGGATATACCTCGGGGGGCACTTCGGCTCGAGCGTGCTGGCCACGGCCAACATACTCATGGCCGCCGTGCTGGCCGAGGGGGAGACGATCATTGAGGACGCGGCCTGCGAACCGGAGATAGCGGACCTGGCGGATTTCCTGAGGGCGATGGGAGCGGATATCGAAGGCAGGGGGACGCCCACTATCAGGGTGCGCGGCGTCAGGGAACTGAAAGGGGCAAGTCATGCCGTTGTCCCGGACAGGATCGAAGCGGGGACGTACATGATAGGGGCGGTCCTGACGGACGGTCGCCTGTTCCTTGAGAATGCCAGGGCGGAACATAACCTCGCGCTTATTGACAAGCTGCGGGAATGCGGCGGCGCGGTCGAGGAACGGGCCGGGGGACTGGACGTGTACCGACGCGCTGACAGGATACGCGCCACGGATATCACGACGCTGACGTATCCGGGATTTCCGACTGATCTGCAGGCCCAGATGATGAGCCTGCTTACCCTCTGCGAGGGGATCAGCGTGGTCACGGAGAAGATATACCCCGAAAGGTTCATCCATGTAAGCGAACTTAACAGGATGGGCTCTGACATCATCCTGGAAGGTTCCACGGCGATCATCAAAGGCGGCGGGAGGCTCAGCGGCGCCCCGGTCATGGCATCGGACCTTAGAGCTTCGGCCGCCCTGGTCCTGGCGGGACTGGTAGCGGACGGCCGTACGGAAATATCAAGGGTCTACCATCTGGACAGAGGGTACGAGCACATAGAAGACAAGCTCTCGGCCGTCGGCGCGAAGGTTTGTAGAGTGAGGGAATAATCATAAATAAGGAGGAAATGATGGCAGTAGTCTTAAGGCTTAAGATGTTCGGCTCCAAGAAAAAGCCTTTTTACCGTATCGTCGCGATGACGAAATCAACGAAGCGGGACGGCAGGGCACTGGAAGAGCTGGGGCATTACGACCCGAAAAAAGGCAGGGACCAGGTCGCCCTCGACAGGGAACGCGTCGAATACTGGCTGCAGAACGGCGCGAAACCATCGGAAACGGTGAAGAGCATAATTCGAAGGCTTGAGATCTAGTTAACGCAGATAGTCGCGGATCAAACGCGGATACACGCAGATACTTTAATTAAAATCTGCGACCATCTGCGTTTGATCTGCGTTAATCTGCGTTAAAAGAATATGCCAACAAAGCAATGAAGATAGACATACTGACACTATTCCCTGACATGTTCAAGGGCGCGTTTGACGAGTCCATGGTGAAGATCGCGCGGAGAAAAGGGCTTGTGGATATTGATATACACGATCTCAGGGAGTGGACCGGGGACCGTCACCGGACAGCGGACGACAAGCCTTACGGCGGCGGCCCCGGGATGGTGCTGAAGGTCGAGCCGGTGGATAAAGGCATTACCGAGCTCAAAAAAAAAGCTTCCGGAGGCGCGGAGCCGACCGTAATATTGCTTACGCCGCAGGGGAAAAGGTTCGACCAGTCCACGGCAAAGGGGCTTTCTTCGCTTGAGCGCGTTATACTTATCTGCGGCCATTACGAGGGATTCGACGAAAGAATACGCAGCCTGGTGGACATGGAGATCTCCATAGGCGATTATATACTTACCTGCGGGGAGATACCCGCCATGGTCCTGTGCGACGCCGTCATAAGGCTTATTCCCGGCGTCCTGGGGGGGGAAGGGGGCCTTGCGGAGGAGTCGTTCGAGAACGGTATTCTCGAATACCCCCAGTACACGCGCCCCGCGGAGTACAAGAACATGCGCGTTCCCGGGGTGCTGCTATGCGGCGACCCGAAAAAGATCGGGAAGTGGCGCGCCGAACAGGCCCTGGCCAGGACCAGAGAAAGGCGCCCGGACCTGATTGGCCATGAGTAAAGCAATGAAACCATGAACGGTTTTCATTTGGCACGGTTCATAATACAAGGAGGAAGACATGAAGCAGATAGCGGAGATGGAAGCCAGATACGCGAAGAAGGACCTGCCGCGCTTCGATATCGGGGATACGATCGATGTTCACTTTAAGATCAGGGAAGAGGCCAAGACGCGTATCCAGGTTTTCAGCGGTATCGTTATCGGCAAGAAGGGCGGGGGCATACGGAAGACGTTTACCGTGAGGCGCATATCCTACGGCGAAGGCGTGGAGCGCGTCTTTCCGCTCCATTCACCGTTGATCGAAAAGGTCACGGTAAAAAAGAAAGGTAAAGTCAGACGAGCCAAACTGTATTACCTGAGGGGCAAAAAAGGCAAGAAAGCCACCAAGGTCAAGGAGAAAATTGTCCAGAAAAAAAAGCCGGAATAGCGGAATAGATACTTTTTTTTACGAAAAAAAAGCCGCCCGCGCCGGCTACGGCAGGGTAGCCGGCATCGACGAGGCCGGCAGGGGCCCCCTGGCCGGGCCGGTGGTCGCCTCCGCGGTCATAGTCCGTGACGCCGGGTTTACCGAAAGGATAGACGATTCCAAGAAACTGACCGAACGCATGAGGGAGCGCGCCTTTCTGGACATCTTAAACCGCTGTGACGTGGGCATAGGCGCCTCCGGCGTGGAGGAGATCGACAGGCTGAATATTTATAACGCCACTTTGCTGGCGATGAAGAGGGCCGTAAAGGAACTTAAGGACGAACCTGACTACCTTTTAATAGACGGCAGGATGGACGTTGACGTCCCGTGTCCCCGGACGTGCCTTACGGGCGGCGAGAGCCTCAGCACCTCGATCGCGTGCGCGTCGATCATCGCCAAGGTCTTCAGGGACAAGCTCATAATCGAAGAGGACCGCAGGTACCCCCGCTACGGCTTCAAAAAGCACAAGGGGTACGGCACCCGTGAGCACATGGAAGCCATCAGAAAACACGGCTTTTGCCCGATCCACCGCAAAACCTTCGGCCCGTTCGGGGGGAAGTAGTTCGCTGACGGCTCTCACGCGGACCTTGGGTAACGCGAACAAAAGAAAATGTAGGGGCAGGCCCCTGTGCCTGCCCTTTACCCTATTGTCTGTATTCTGTTTAACGAAGGAGAAGAAAATGGCCTATAGTTATGACGCCCGGGTGGCGGCGGAGGTGAAGCTCAGGGATATTGAGGACGTCGCGAAAAAGGCGGGCATCGCGTCGAAATATTTGACCAAATACGGCAAGTATGTCGCGAAGGTCTCGGCGGACGGCTTGGGCGAGTCTTTGAAAAAGCGCAAGGACGGCAAGCTGGTGCTGATCACGTCCATTACCCCTACCCATCTGGGCGAAGGCAAGACCGTGAACACGATCGGCCTCGCGATGGCGCTGAACAAGCTCGGGAAAAAGGCCATTTCCTGCATACGGCAGCCCTCGCTGGGCCCTGTTTTTGGCATCAAGGGGGGCGCTGCCGGCGGGGGCCATTCCCAGGTCCTGCCCGCGGAGGATGTCAACCTGCATCTGACCGGCGATTCGCACGCGGTCTCCAGCGCGCAGAACCTGTGCGTTTCTTTCATTGACAACGCCCTTTTCCGTGGGACGATGCGCGGCTTTGACAAGGAAGGCGTGACGTTGAAGCGGGTGTTGGACAATAACGACAGGGCCCTCAGGAACGTCACGATCGGGGGCGGCGGCAAGCTCCACGGCATCAGCAGAAAAACGGGTGTGGACATCACGCCCGCGGGAGAGTGCATGGCGATACTTTCCCTCGCGGAAAGCCTGAAAGATCTGCGGGCACGCCTGGGGCGGATCGTTGTCGGTTTCCGCAAGGACGGTAAGCCTGTTACCGCCGAGGAACTCAAAGTCGCGGGCGCCATGGCCGTGCTCATGAAAAGAGCGCTGGACCCCAACCTCATGCAGACTAATGAGCACACGCCCTGTTTTGTCCATACCGGCACGTTTGCCAACGTCTCGCATGGCTCAAGTTCGGTTATCGCGGATAAGCTGGCCGTTAAGCTGGCTGACTATACCGTGACGGAAAGCGGGTTCGGGGTGGACCTTGGCGCCGAGAAGTTTATCGATATAAAATGCCGCCAGTCAAACCTTAAGCCTGATGTGGCCGTTATCAACTGCTCGGTCAGGGCGCTCAAGGTCCATAGCGGCGATTTTCCCTTCAAGGGCTCTTCCGTCCCGGCCGCGCTTAAAAAAGAGAACCTGTCCGCCGTTGACAGGGGCTGTTCCAACCTTGAAAAACAGGTCGAGAACCTCAAGATGTTCGGGATCCCGATAGTGGTGTGCGTCAACAGGTTTGACAGCGATACGAAGAAAGAACTGGAGGTGGTCCTCAGGCGTGCCGAAGCCCTTGGCGTCCAGGGCGTGGCCGTCAGCGAGGTCTATAAGCTCGGCAGCAAGGGCGGCATGGAACTGGCGCGGGCCGTCGTCAAAGCGGCGCAGGAAAAGCCAAAAATGCGGTACCTCTATCCCGTCGACATGAACCTGAAGAGCAAGATCGAGCGCGTCGCGAAGTCCATGTACGGCGCCGCCGAGGTCAGGTACTCCGAGCAGGCCGAACAGAGCATTGAACGGCTTGAGAATGCCGGGCTTGATCAGATGCCGGTATGCATGGCCAAGACGCATCTTTCGCTTTCCAATAACCCGGACAGGAAAGGTCGGCCCAGGGGGTTCAAGCTTGCCGTTGAAAACGTCGAGGCAGCGGTGGGAGCCGGATACATCACCGTGAGATGTGAGGGAATAAACACCATGCCGGGCCTGCCGAAGGTCCCGCGGGGAACCGGCATCGATATTGACGTTAAGACCGGCGGGACGAAAGGATTGTATTGACGGACATGACGGATTATCTGCGGGGCACTGTTGAGGGGTATCTAAAGGGCCTGTCGGAGCGAAAGGCCGTTCCCGGGGGCGGAAGCGCTTCCGCGCTTACCGCGGCGATAGGCGCCGGGCTCAACCTGATGGTGCTCAACTACAGCATCGGGCCCGGCAAGCCAGCGGAAGAGCAGCGCGGGCTTTTAGAGGCGGGGGAAAAGCAGAGGAAAAGCCTGGAATGCCTTTCCCGGCTGGTTGACGATGACTGCAGGGTGTTCGCTGAGCTGATGGAGGCGCTATCGTCCGGGCGACCGGTGCGGAACGAATACTATGCCGCGTCCGAGGTGCCGATGAAGATATGCTGTGAATGCGGAGAGTCAATGGATGTGACGCGCCGTCTTGTCGAGAACGGCAACATGAACCTCGCCACGGACATCGGGTGCGCCTCGCGCATTCTCAAGTCGGCGTTTCATTCCGCGCGGCTTAACGTGGAGGTCAATCTTAACCGGATCGACGACCGTTTGTTTGTCGAAAGGGCCCGGAAAGAGCTTGATGCCATGGGTAAAGATATCGATCGCGCGGAGATGGAAATAAGCGAACGGGTTGAAAAGATCATGAAGGCGAAGGGCGGACATGGCGGAACTGATTGACGGGCGGGAAATAGCGCGGCAGATCAATGCCGCCGTAAAAGAGAACATCCTAAAGATCCGGTCTTCTGCCGGAAGGCCGCCCAGGCTTGTCTCCCTCATCGCCGGCGGCGGCGAGGACGCCGAGATCTATGTAAACATGCAGAAGAGAACGGCCGGACTTGTCGGCGTGGAATTCTCAACCCGCACGCTTGGAGCGGATATTTCGCAGGATGGCCTCGCCGAAGAGATCGAAAAGCTGAATTCGGACAGGGACGTTACGGCGATAATCGTCCAGAAACCCCTTCCGGAAGGGATAGATCACGCTACGGCGGTCTCCCGCATCATGCCGGAGAAAGACGCCGAGGGACTGCATCCGCATAATCTCGGCAGGTTATTAAGAAGAGACGCCGATATCGTTCCGTGCACGCCGGGGGCGGTCATGAAGATGCTGCGCGTCCGGGGGATCGATCTGTACGGCAAGGAAGTCGTGATCATCGGGCATTCCGCTATCGTGGGCAAGCCCTTGAGCCTGATGATGCTTAACGAGATGGCCACCACGACCGTCTGCCATATCGCCACGGCGAAAAAAGGCAAGCTTCAGGCTCACGCTAAAGGCGCGGACGTCCTGGTCGTCGCGGTGGGCAAGCCGGAGATGGTCAGGGGCGACTGGATCGCCGAAGGCGCCGTTGTGATAGATGTGGGCATCAACCGGGTGGGTGACAGGATAGTCGGTGACGTCAAGTTTTCCGAGGCGGCGGAAAAGGCATCACTCATTACGCCTGTTCCGGGAGGCGTCGGCCCGGTCACCGTATCCATACTGATGCGGAATGTATTAAGAGCGTACAGGAATCAAAATGTCGGTGTTTGAAGACGCGCTGAAAAAAGGGAAGTTTGTCGTGACGACGGAGATCGGGCCCCCGAAAGGGGTGTCTCTCGATGCCGTCTTCGAGGAACTGGAATGCGTGCGCGGCAGGGTCGATGCGGTCAACGTTACCGACCAGCAGAGCTCCGTCATGCGGCTGGGCTCTATCGCCTCAAGCAAGCTCCTCCAGGATAACGGGTATGAGCCGATCTGCCAGATCACATGCCGCGATCGAAACCGCATAGCGCTGCAGTCCGATATCCTTTCGGCGTACGTTCTCGGCATCCGCAACGTGCTGGTCATGACGGGCGACCATCCGTCCCTGGGGGATCATCCCGAGGCGAAGGCCGTGTACGACCTGGACTCCATAGGGCTGCTGCACGCCCTCAAGGAGCTTCAGGACGGGCGGGACCTCTCGGGGAACAAGCTCAACGCCGCCCCCCGTCTCTATGTCGGCGGAGTGGTGAACCCGGGTGCCGACCCCCTGGAGCCGGAGATCATCAAGATGGAAAAGAAAGTCGAAGAAGGGGCGCGGTTTTTCCAGACGCAGGCGGTCTTTGACCCGGACAGTTTTGCAAGGTTCGTGAAGGCGATAGAACATTTAAGGCCGCGGATAAAGCTCCTGGGAGGGATCGTCCCGCTGCGCTCCGCCCGGATGGCGCGGTACATGGACGAAAACATCCCCGGCGTGGTAATACCCCCCTCCATAATCGAAAGAATGGAAAAGGCCCGGGACGTGGAAGCGGAATCCGTAGCGATCGCCGCGGATATCCTGTTATCCATCCGCGAAATGTGCGACGGAGTGCATTTCATGCCGATAAGGGCAAATTACCTCGTGGCAAAGGTGCTTGACAGGGTGGGCGGTCCGTAGTTCGGAGCGGCCTAATTGCATGTAGGGGCAGGCCCCTGTGCCTGCCCTTTTACTAAGAAGACATCATGACAAACGACAAGTTCACAATACTGGATTTCAGGCGGAAGAAGGAGAGCGGGGAGAAGATCACCCTGCTTACCGCTTATGATCATCCCATGGCCTGGCTTATAGATTCCGCGGGCATAGACGCGGTGCTGGTCGGGGATTCCGTCGGCATGGTCATGCTGGGGTATGATTCGACCGTCCCCGTGACGATGGATGAGATGATCCACCACTCGAAGGCCGCGCGCAGAGGAGTGGAGCGCGCGTTCCTGATCGGGGACATGCCTTTCATGTCCTACCAGGCGAGCGACGAGGAAGCCGTGCGGAACGCCGGCAGGTTCCTGAAAGAGGCCGGGTGCGAGGCAGTGAAGGTCGAAGGCGGCAGGGAGGTCTTATCCCGCGTCAGGGCCATGGTGGATGCCGGAATACCCGTTCTCGGGCATATCGGGCTCACCCCGCAAAGCGTCAGCAAGCTGGGAGGATACAGGGTCCAGGGCACCGACGCCGCTTCCGCGGAGAGGCTTATCGAGGATGCCGCCGCCCTGGAGGAGGCGGGCTGCTTCGCCCTTATCCTGGAATGCGTCCCGGCGCGCCTCGCGAAAAAGATCACAAGCGAGCTCAGTATCCCCACTATCGGCATAGGCGCCGGAAAGCACTGCGACGGGCAGGCGCTTGTCACGCACGACCTGGTGGGCTATTTCGACAGGTTCACCCCGAAGTTCGTAAAACGCTACGCCGAGGTCAACCGCACGATGCTGGAAGCGATCAAGGCCTTCAAAAACGAAGCCGAATCAGGTGCCTTCCCCGGCGACGAACATTCATTCACATCGTAACAGACGTGCGTCCGCGGATCCTGGGCGAATGCTGACGGCTCTCACGCGGACCTTGGCGAATAGTGACGTCCGGGGTATGGCGGAGGGGTCCGCGGTTCGACAAGCTCACCGCCCCTGAACCGTCCCGAGCGAAGTCGAGGGGTGCTCAAACATCCGATGCCATGCAGAACGGCATCGGAACTGCGCGCGGACCCCTCCGCCATACCCCTTGGGTAACGGGATTAAAAATGTAGGGGCAGGCCCCTGTGCCTGCCCTTAACCTGTGGAAACGTAAAAACGAAATGAAGAGACTCCTTTGTTCAATACTTGCCGCACTGACTATGCTTCTGACCTCGGGTTGTATTCGCTCCGACAGGCCGATCGAATACTCGCGGATCGAGCCGCTCATGCATACGTTCGTGCAGGTTAAAGCCTCGATCCCGCGTGCGGTTGGAATTTCCAGGGCGGAGCTGGGGAAGGCCGTTTATGGGGCCATGGGCGAGGCGCGCGCGCTGGAGAAAAGGTTCAGCGCCTTCTACCCCGGCAGCGAGGCCAACCTGCTTAATATCGTCCGGACGCGGAAAGTCTCGACGGAGCTGTTCGGTCTGCTCACGGAGGCCGGCAGGATCAGCCGCCTGACGGACGGGGAGTTTGACATAACGGTAGCGCCGGTGCTCAAGGCGGAGGGGTTCTATAAGCACATGCCCGAGCGGATCCGCGACAGGATCCCCGAAAGTTTTGACGGGGTCGGGTGGGAAAACGTCGTGATGCTTGACGATGGAAGGACCGTCACGCTTCGTAAAGGCGCGTGGATAGACCTTTCGGGGATCGCGAAAGGATACATCGTCGACCGGATGGCAGGGCTGTTCAAGGAAAAAGGGATAACGGGCGTCATGGTCAACGCCGGGGGCGACATTTACTGTGGGGCGAAGGATGACGGCGCCCCGTGGAAGATAGGGATAAGGAGGCCGGGCGCGAGGTCGGTCGTTGTCGCGCTTGACGTTAAGGACATGGCCGTCGCTACGAGCGGCGATTACGAGAACGTGGTGATCGACAGGAGGACAGGCGAAGGCATATCGCACATAATCGATCCGTCACGCGGGGAAGCGGTAAGGGAGCTCCCGTCCAGCGTAACGGTGATTGCGCCTGCATGCGCCAGAGCGGACGCGCTGGCTACCGGGATGATGGCAATGGGCAGGGAAAAAGCCATGGCGCTTGCCGATACCATGGAGGATGTCTCGATAATCGTGGTCGAATGCGCCGGACGCCGTCCGGTGGTGAGTTTTTCCAAAGGGGCGGAGAAATATCTGGCGGGGAGGTGATCTTCATGCGCGCTGTCGCGGCGATGTCAGGAGGGGTGGATTCGAGTGTAGCGGCGCTCGAGCTTAAGAGAAAAGGGTACGATGTCATAGGAATGACCATAAAGACATGGCCCAGGGAGGAGTGCGGCGCCGGCGGGGAGAGACTGTGCTGTTCCCTCGAGGCCATCCAGTACGCGCGCAGCGTCGCGGAGGACCTGGAAATACCGTATTACGTCGTGGACCTCTCGAAGGAGTTCGCCGGCGTGGTCAAGACATATTTCGCGCGCGAGTACACCCGCGGAAGGACGCCGAACCCCTGCGTCTACTGCAACAGCAAGATAAAGTTCGGGTGCCTTCTCCGGAAGGCGCGCGAGCTGGGCGCCGAAAAGATAGCCACCGGGCATTACGCCCGTATCCTGGAGCGTGACGGAAACTATTACCTGGCGGAAGCCCGGGACAAACAGCGCGACCAGTCGTACTTCCTTTACGACATATCAAGAGAGACGCTCCCCCTTATCGAATTCCCGGTCGGCGGGCTTTCCGGGGAAGAGGTGCGCGGGATCGCGATGGAACATGACTTCACCTCCGCCGGGCGCAAGTCGAGCCAGGACATATGTTTCGCGGAAGCCGACGGCGGATACCGCGAATACCTTAAAAAGATCGGCGCCGGCGCGTTCACCCCGGGCGACATCGTCGATGTTTCGGGCAAGGTGGTCGGGACGCACAAAGGCATCGCCTCATACACCGTCGGGCAGCGGCGCGGGCTCGGGCTGGCCCGTCCGGAGCCGGTGTACGTGCTGAAGATCGACCCCGACAATAACACGATAACGGTCGGCGAAAAACATCACGCGATGAACAGAAAAATACTCGTCGCCGGCATCAACTGGCTGACATTGGAAAAACTCGACAGGCCACGCGAGTTCGCCACGAGGATCCGCTATAACGGCAAAAAAGCCCCGGCAAGGGTTACACCCCGCGGAGACGAAGAGGCGGTAGTCGAATTCAAAGAGCCCCAGTTCGCCCCCACACCGGGCCAGGCCGCGGTATTCTACGACGGAGAGATCGTTGTTGGCGGAGGGTGGATCGAGGAGGTGAGGTAGCGGGGGGCGGACTCGAACCGCCGACAACACGGGTATGAGCCGTGCGCTCTAACCAGCTGAGCTACCCCGCCACGTTTTGGGTATTTACTGGAAGCTAATTATATGTTAAAAATACTTGTTTGTCAAATAGCTTTACAATGGCGAAAAAGCTGATATACTGAAATCTATAAACCGGGGTCATATAAACCGGGGTCAGGTCTTTTATTTTGACTGTAGTGAAAATTAAATTACAGTCCCCGAGGACAAAAAAGGAGGTTGAAGCATGGAGGATTTTCGTTCGCCGGAGGAGCTTTTCAGGGAGGAGGCAGAAAAAGTGAAAAAGATGGGGAAGGAGTACGGTAAGTATATACCCATTGTGATCGCGGCGCTGATCATTATTTTCGGGCTGACGGGGTCGGTGTACTCCATAGGGCCGGATGAAGTCGGCGTTATCCAGCGGTTCGGCAAGTTTGTGCGGACCACGGAGCCGGGGCTCCATGCCAAGTTTCCTTTTGGCATAGAGAAGGTGACGCCGATCAAGGTGAAAAAGATATTCAAGGAAGAGTTCGGCTTCAGGACGGCCCGCGCGGGGGTGAGGAGTGTATACGCTACGCGGCAGTATGCCGAAGAATCGCTCATGCTCACCGGGGACCTGAACATACTGGACGTGCGGTGGATAGTCCAGTACAAGGTGAACGATCCGGCAAAGCTTCTCTTCAAGACAAGGGACCCTATTGGCAACGTCAGGGTCCTCTCGGAGGTGGTCATGCGGCGTCTGTGCGGCGACTACACCGTGGATGAAGCTCTTACCACGAAAAGAGAGGAGATAGCGCACCTGGCGCAGATCGGGCTTCAGAAACTGCTGAATAAATACCAGACCGGTATAGACGTCGTCACTGTGAAACTGCTTGACGTGAACCCACCGGACGCCGTGAAGCCGGCGTTTAACGAGGTGAACGAGGCCAAGCAGGAACGCGAGCGCATGATCAACGAGGCCTGGGAAGAATATAACAAGGAGATACCGCGCGCGAAAGGCGAGGCGGTAAGGACCATCAACCAGGCCGAAGGATACGGGCTGGATAGGGTGAACCGCGCGAAAGGCGAATCGGAAAGGTTCCTGGCGACGTGGGAGGAATATAAGAAAGCCCCGGATATAACCAAGAAGAGGCTGTACCTGGAAACGATGTCAAACGTCCTGCCCGGGGCCAAAAGTAAATTTATCATCGACCCGCGGGAATCCTCAATATTGCCGCTTTTGAGGATCGGTGAAAAAGGAGGAGAGGAGAGATGAAAAGATTCCTGAGAATATTCGTAAGCCTGGCGATTATCGCGGGTATGTTGTTTTTGACGGGGGTGGTATATATCGTCTCCGAGACGAGGCAGGTTGTGATCACCCAGTTCGGCAAACCCGTGGGCGATCCCGTGACGAGGGCAGGATTGCATTTCAAGATCCCGTTCATCCAGCAGACCCATTATTTTGACAAGCGGCTTCTCGACTGGGACGGCGACCCGAACCAGATACCGACGAGGGACAAGAAATACATATGGGTCGATACCACGGCAAGGTGGCGCATCAAGGACGCGCTGAAGTTCCTGCAATCCGTGGGCAGCGAGATGGGCGCGCATGCCCGGCTGGACGATATCATCAACTCGGCTACCAGGGACGTGGTCACGAGCCATCTTCTCGTGGAGACGATAAGGGACTCTAACCGTATCCTCGACACGCCGAGAGCGGAAGAGATCGCGGCTATCGCCGAGGAGGCGCTCGAACGGATAAAGGTGGGCCGGCACGAGCTGGAGAACGAGATCCTCAGCCGCGCCGGAGAGCTCGCGCCCCGGTACGGCATAGATCTTGTCGACGTGCGCATCAAGCGGATAAATTACGTCCAGGAGGTGCGGACGAAGGTCTACGAACGCATGATATCCGAGAGGAAGCGCGCCGCCGAGCGGTACCGCTCCGAGGGCAGGGGAAAGAGCGCCGAGATCAAGGGCCAGAAGGAGAAAGAGCTGAAGCAGATCACCTCCGAGGCGTACAAGACGGCCCAGGGAATACGCGGCCGCGCCGACGCCGAAGCCATCACCGTATACGCCGCCGCCTACAACAAGGACCCGGAGTTCTATTCGTTCCTGAAGACCCTGGAAACCTACAAGGACACGGTGGACGCGAACACCACGATAATACTCACCACGGACGGGGATTATTACAAGTATTTGAAGAAGATGGACTGATTTTAGTTCGGAGTTCGTAGTTCGGAGTTCGGAGAAAAATGTAGGGGCAGGCCCTTGCACCGAATGGTGCAGGGCAGGCCCCTGTGCCTGCCCTTTACCCTGTGGCGAACACGACATACCACCGAATAGGCGGGACATTCCTGTCCCGCATCGGTGGGGACTGAGGTGAAATAGTTCGGAGTTGAGGGGCTCAGACCTATTAACGGATTGACAATGGGCAACGCTTTGATATCGATATTGGTGTTCATGATCGTGATCGTGGCGCATGAGCTGGCGCATGGGTACGTCGCGTTCAGGCTGGGGGATACGACCGCGCGCGACGCGGGGCGGCTTACCCTGAACCCGCTGGCTCACGCGGACCCCGTGGGGACGATACTCCTTCCCGCGATGCTTATCATAATGCGTTCGCCGGTGATATTCGGATGGGCCAGGCCCGTACCGGTGAACCCCCGCAACTTCTCCGACCCCAGGAAAGGCATGCTGCTTACGAGCCTCGCCGGCCCGGCTGCGAACCTCGCGCTGGCGATAGCGTTCGCGTCGGCATTCAAGCTCGGCCTGTTCCGGCCGGGCTCGATACCGTGGGTCTTCCTCCTCTATGGCGTGATCATCAGCCTTGTCCTCGGAGTATTCAACATGATCCCTATACCCCCGCTCGACGGGTCGAACATCCTCGCTTCGATACTACCACCGGACCTGGCCCGCCGCTACATGCGCCTTCAGCCGTACGGCTTTCTAATACTCATAGCTCTTTTATACCTCGGCCTTTTTGAACGTGTCATCCTCCCACTCGTCAGGACCCTCACGCGCGTGCTGGTCGGGTAGTTCGGTGTTCAGAGAAAGTAAGAATGAATGGGGTCATCCATCGTCTTATTGAAACCACGAAGAACACGAAGAGCACGAAGATTATTTTTGTACCCACTTTGTACCGTTTGCGATTTCAATCGGCAACCTGTCCCCTTTTTCAAGATTAAACCTGTCCCTCTCATGTTTTTGATCAGGCTTAGCCCGAATTCTGTCCAGCCGGCTTCTTTGCTCTCATGAAGGTCTTTCCGGAAGATAGCTTGTGGAGTGACTAGGGACACTTTTAATCTTGGAAACAGGGACACTTGCAATCTCAAAAACCCAAACGGTACAGATCAGCCCTCAAATGGCACGTCCCCAGTTGCGCCCCCCCTTTGTCATTCCCGCGAAAGCGGGAACCCATGCCATACTGGCGCCAACGTTAAGTTGTCCCTCTACCATTCGAAGCTTAGGGTGATACTTTAGCATGGGTTCCCGCTCCCCGCTTTCGCGGGGACAAGCTTTGCGGGAATGACAAAAGGGTGGCGATACAAGGGGGCGGGAATGGCATAAGTCTAACAAAATGGGCGAATGCTGACGTCCGGGGTATGGCGGAGGGGTCCGTGCTCAAACAGTTGATGCCATTCTGCACGGCATCAAAACTGCGCGCGGACCCCTCCGCCATACCCCTTGGATAACGAGATTAAGAGAAAAACGGGAGTTCCGGGGTCAGCCCTCATCTTCATACGTAGTCCATCATCTGTCATCTCTCATCCTTCATCTCCCCCTCTTTCATCCACGCCCCGCTTCCGTCATCCTGAGGCCCATGCGCGAGCATGCGTATCGGGGCCGAAGGATCTCTTGACTCCCGCTCCACCGGAAACAGGGCCGTGACTTGGGGACACTTTTAATCTTGGAAACAGGGACACTTGCAATCTCAAAATCCCAAACGGTACAAATCCGGCCCAGAAATGTAGCCGCAGGCTTTAGCCTGCGCCCGCCGAAGGCGGGAAAGATCGAACATCTCCGAACAGAGCGCAGATGTCTTAGTTAAGCCGTTTTGTGTGTTGGGATTTTTGTTTTCTGGTGGCTGTATCGCTGGCTCTCGCAGGCTAAAGCCTGCGGCTACATTTGAGGGGGGCTTCTTTTGCAGGCTAAACTCTTACTAATCTCTTACCTATCCACCATCCACCATCCACCATTTGCATCCTTACTCTTTTTCATGTATACTTTAATTGTAAAATAGTTAAATCTCTGAAATATTTTTGTGGGCGAATATTTGGGAATCGAAGGGAGTCGGCATGGAGAAGGGTAAAGGGGTTCATTTTGGGGATGAGGTTTCCAGGGTGCTTCCGCTTATTATACGGGAGGTTTCGCGGAGGCAGATGAGTGTTTTTTCGAAGGGGGGGCTTGGGCTTCCTCATGTGGTGGTGCTGGACCTTTTGCGGGAGAGGGGGGCTTGCAGGATGGGGGAGCTGGCCGGGACGCTTCATCTTACCATGAGCGCGGTGACGGGGATCGTGGATAGGATGATAAAGCTTGGGCTTGTTAAGAGGGAACGCTGCGTCGAGGACAGGCGGGTCGTTCGGGTCGTGCTTGTGAAAAAGGGGGAAGAGGCCGCCCGGCGCGTGAGTGAGGAGCGCAGGAATACGGCGGAAGATATATTTTCCGTGCTTGGCGCGTCTGAAAAGCGGGAATATCTGCGGCTGTTAAGGAAAGTATATAATAACCTTAAGAAGAAGCGATGAAGAATAGAAGAAAGTCCATAGCCCCGGTCTTGTGCGCGGGCCTTTTCTGCTGCGTCTGCTTTTGTACGCCTGCGGCAAAAGGGGATAGCGGAGAGCCTTCCGGGACGGTAAAGGTGGAGGGGCGGGGTGAGGAGGTCTTGTCACTTTCTCTTGAGGAATGCGTCAGGTATGCCGTCTATAACAGCTTTGAGGTGAAGATGGCCCGGCTCGATCTTTTGATCGCGGAGACGGAGCGGATGTATGCAGAAGCGGTCTTTGATACGGTCGTTTACGGGAATGTCGAATATTCGGAAGATAAAAGGCAGCAGCTTTCGGTTTTCGCTCCGGATGATGACCAGACGAACGTTTATTCGGCCGGTGTCGTGAAAAAGCTGCCTACCGGCACGGAGATCACGGCCGAATTCAGCGATACGAGAAGCTGGAGCAATAGCTCGTTTATTTCCCGCAACCCGGCGCATGCGGCGGAACTGACGCTGGAGGCGAAGCAGCCCCTTGGAAAGAATATTTTCGGGTACCTGGACAGGGGCAACCTTTCCGTTACGAAACTGGCCATCAGGAACGCGGGCCTTGAAACAAAGGACAGGATCGAGTCCCTTATCGCCAAAGTCGAAAAGGCCTACTGGGAACTTGTCTTCGCCGGGAGGTCCGTGGAATTTCATGCCGGGATGCTGGAAAGGGCCCGGGATCTGAACGAGGCGAATACCAGGAACTACGATCTGGGCCTGATCGAGAGGGGGGACCTTCTGGCTTCGGAAGCCAACGTGCTCCTGCGCGCGACGGACCTTCGCTTTGCGGAGAACGAATACAGGCGGGCTGAGGAAGACTTGAAACTCCTCATGAACATGGCGGATGACCGGCGGGTCAGTCCCGCTGAGGATTTTCCCCAAAGCGCTGCCGGATACGATCTGCCGGATTGCCTGAAGGAGGCCTTCGAGAAGAGGCGGGATTACCGTATCAGGAAGCGCGACGTGGAGATCAGGAACATCACGCTGAAGATGAAGGGCAACAGCATGTGGCCGGAGATAGATCTTACCGCGAGCATGATCTCAAGCGGCATCGACCCCAAATTCCCGAAAGCCGCGGGCAAGACGACGGTCGTGGACAATACTT
Source organism: Candidatus Omnitrophota bacterium (assembly GCA_030617085.1). Lineage (GTDB taxonomy): Bacteria > Omnitrophota > Gorgyraeia > Tantalellales > Tantalellaceae > JAUWWB01. The sequence continues at coordinate 269 of JAUWWB010000003.1, read as the reverse complement.
ATTATTTCGCGGGCGTGGAGGTTTCGATGCCGCTTGAGAACAGCCTGGCGCGCGGCGAGTTCGAAAAGGCCCGCCATGAAAAAGAGAAAGCCATACTGGCGATCAAGGAAACCGAGAGGGCCATTATCACCGAAGTGGGGAATTCCTTCCGGGACGTCATCACCTTCCGGAAAAACGCAGCCAGCGTAAGCGAGGCGGTCAGCCTCCAGAGGGAAAATCTCAAGGAAGAAGAAAAGCGGTTCAGGCTCGGAAGGTCGAGCACCAGGAGC
>JAUWWB010000144.1 GCA_030617085.1 Candidatus Omnitrophota bacterium | reverse complement strand
TGAAGGCGTCCTTACGGGATCCGCGCAGTTTGACGGAATGAAGAACACCGATGCCGCCGGCGCCATAGCCGACTGCATGGAAACCGAAGGTATCGGACAAAGGGCGATCCATTACAGGCTGCGGGACTGGCTCATTTCGCGGCAGAGGTACTGGGGGGCGCCTATCCCGATCGTCTATTGCGACAGGTGCGGTATCGTTCCCGTTCCCGAGGATAAGCTGCCGGTTCTCCTGCCTGAAGGCGTCGAGTTCCGTCCTGCGGGTGAATCGCCGCTGAAGGACGCTTCGGACTTCGTGAATACGGATTGCCCGGCATGCGGCGGAGCGGCGCGGCGGGAGGTCGACACCATGGACACCTTCGTCGATTCCAGCTGGTATTTTCTGCGATATATTTCACCCAAAACAGATGACAGGCCTTTCGATATGGAGGACGTCAACAACTGGCTGCCCGTGGACCAGTATATAGGGGGCGTGGAGCACGCCATTTTACACCTTTTATATTCCCGCTTCATCACGAAGGTCCTTTGCGATATGGGTTACGTGGGATTTGACGAGCCGTTCAAGCGGCTTTTTACCCAGGGCATGATCATCAAGGACGGCGCGAAGATGTCCAAGTCCAAGGGCAACGTCGTCAGCCCGGACGCCCTGATAGAGAAATACGGCGCCGATACCGTCCGCCTGTATACGCTGTTCATCGGCCCGCCCGAAAAAGACGCGGAATGGTCCGATAGAGGCGTTGAAGGCGCGTACCGGTTCCTGAAGAGGGTGTGGAGCCTTTTGGACGTGTTAAAAACGGCTCCAGCCTCCGGTGGCGATGAAAAGGCGCGGGAAGAGCTGATGCGCAAGATGCACCAGACCATAAAGAAGGTCACCGTTGACCTGGATGAAGATTTCCATTTCAACACGGCTATCAGTGCGGTCATGGAACTGGTGAACATGATATACGCGGGGTTGGATGAAAAGGGCCAAAGCTGTTGCGGTAGGGTATATATTAAGGAAGTAATAGATAATATAACGCTGCTTCTGGCGCCTTTTGTCCCGCATGTAGCGGAGGAAATGCGCGAAAGGATGGGGGAGAAAACGAGCGCTTTTGAGTGCGGCTGGCCCGTTTTCAGGGAAGACATGCTGCGGGCGGAGACGGTCGTCGTCCCCGTGCAGATAAACGGCAAATTGCGCGGCACCATTGAAATATCCCGCGGCCTGGACGAGGAGAAAGTCAAATCTACCGCCCTCGCCGACGAAAAGATCAAGGGATGGCTTGCCGGCAAAGCGATCCGCAAATGGATAATCCTTCCGGATAAGTTAGTAAACATAGTCATATAGCGGGCCTTGGGTGAACGCTGACGTTCGGGGTATGGCGGACAAAAGAAAAATGTAGGGGCAGGCGGCCCCTGTGCCTGCCCTTTAACCCGCGAAAAACACCCGCGAAGCATCAGAAACAGCCATGAGACTGACCTTTCACGAAAAGATTGTCCTTGTTTTCCTTTCCGTCTCATTGATCACGGGCGCCGCGGCGCTCCATGCCAGGCACTCCCGCCCCTTCCGCGAGATCACGGTCATAGAAAACGGCATTAAAGAAGAGCTCACGTTGAAGCAGGTAAAAGAGCGGCTCGATGAGGCTCGCAAGGTCGACATCAACGTTTCCACTTCAGAAGAGATCACCGCCATCCCCGGGATAGGGGAGGTCCTTGCCGGAAGGATAGTCGAATACAGGAACGCCCACGGCGGTTTTAGCGCTATAGAGGATCTTTTGAACGTCAAAGGTGTCGGAGAAAAGAAGCTCGAGAAGATCCGGGAGCACATAAAGATCGGGTAAAAGCGTGAAAAGGCCACTGGTAATTCCGATCATCTTTTTTCTTGCCGGTATTTTTGTATCGAATCTGGCCGGAATATCGATAACGGCAAAACATGTTCCGGTCGCCGTCTCTTTGCTTGTCCTTTCGGTCTCCTTTCTCATCGCCGCGATCAAAAAAGAAAAGCTTTTCTATTCCCTCCTCTGCCTCATCTTTTTTCTTCTCGGGATCTTCAGGTATGCCGGCTCGATGGCCCCGGCGGAGAACGATATCAGCAAATTTATCATCGGCCCCTCTGAAAAAGTCCTGGTCCGCGGGAGCGTTACGGGCGATCCCGAATGGAAGGGCGCCTCGTACGCCCGGCGCCTTGTTTTCCCTCTCAGGGCGGAGCGTCTTCTCACGAAAGACGCTGAGGAAGACGTGACAGGAACTATCCTGGTAAACCTTTTCAAGCCGCGTGAAAAACCCATCGTTGGGGACAAGCTGGTCATCGGGGGGAAGCTGTCGCTCCCGCCGGGGGAGAAAAACCCGGCCGGCTTCGATTACAGGGCGCATTTAAGACGCGCCGGCGTGCGAGCGTCCATGTTTTCGCGAAAAAACGACCATTATCTGAAAACAGGGGCCGAACAGGGGCCGGTGGTCTCGGCCCGGCGCGTATTATCCGCCGCCAGGGACTCAGCCGACGGTATCATAAGGAAATATCTCCGGAACCCGGCGAGAGCCGTCATCGAATCCGCCGTCCTGGGGATAAGAGGCGGGATAAGCGACGGGACGAGCGACCTGTTCGTCAAGACGGGGACCATGCATATCCTGGCCGTCAGCGGCCTCCATGTTGGTATTGTGGCCATGGCTGTCATGGCCCTGCTGCGCCTCGCGCGGTGTCCGAAAAGGGCGGCATATTATCTGACGATGCTCGGCATCTGCGCGTTTGCCGTGTTCGCCGGGGGGCGGCCGTCTTCGATCCGCGCCGCGCTCATGGGCTCATTCGTCCTTTTCGGCCTGTCGCTTGGCCGGAAGACGGACATCGTAAACGCCCTGGCGCTTTCGGCGCTTGTGATAACGTTCCTTCAGCCGGGCCAGCTTTTCAGGCCGGGATTCGTCCTTTCCTACCTGGCCGTTCTTTCCATTATTTACGTAACGCCTCTTACGGACGGGCTCTTCGCCGTGCCGCAACGGGTATTTGGAGAAGGCAGGCTTGCCGCGGCGAGAAGGTATCTGCTAAAATCGCTGTCGGTGTCTTTTGCCATATGGATAGGCATGATGCCGGTGATCGCCTCATACTTTCACATAATAAC
>JAUWWB010000004.1 GCA_030617085.1 Candidatus Omnitrophota bacterium | reverse complement strand
GAATGCAAAAATCACAATCACAAATCAACGCGAAGCGTCCTTCGGAAATCCAAAAAGTTCCCGAGCAACAGCACGAATTGCAAAAGAACGGGAATGTGGGAAACTTTGCATTTTGATATGTCATTTTGATATTTGATTTTTGATGTTTGATTTTCTCTGTGGCCTCTGTGGTTTGCTCTTAAAAGTTCCACACAAAGTGAAAGGTCAGGCGCGTGGAGATAGGCGTGGCGCGGGAAAACAGGCCTCAGGAAAAAAGGGTGATACTGCTGCCGCAGCAGCTAAAGGTGATCGCCGCGGAAAATGAGGTGTACATCGAAAGGGGCGCGGGAGAAGGTATCGGGGTCGAGGACAAGGAGTATGAGCGGGCTGGCGCGAAAATCGTCGGAAGGGAAAGGGTCTATGCCTGTCCTCTTGTCGTGCGTCTTAAGGAGCCCACGGAAGAAGAGCTGGCCATGATGAGTCCCGGTTCGACCATCATGTCCATGATGCATCTCGCGGGAAATGCGCGTTTGCGCTCCCTGCTGAAAAAATACGGGATCAACGCGATCGCCATGGAAGAGATCAAGGATCATTTCGGCAAGCGCGTGATAGAAGCCCTGCACCAGGCGGGGTACCTGGGGATGCAGAAAGGATTCGAGCTCTGGCGCGGTGACCCTTCAAAGTGCCTGGTGAAGGTCATGGGCTACGGCAACGTCGCCTGCGGCGCGATACAGTGCGCCGCGAGGAAGTTCGCCCGCGTGGTCATACTGCACAAACGTGACTTTGAGAACATGCGCGAGCACATCCCCGGCACTGATATACTGGTCAACGGCATAAACTGGCCGATGGAAAAGAGGGGCAAAGTCTTCCTCATCACGCGCGACATGATGAAGCTTTTCAAGAAAGGCGCCGTCCTCCTCGACCTCGTCTCCAACCCGGCGGGGCAGTCGCCCATCGAGACGATGCATCCAACTACGCTGGAAGATATAGCATATGAAGTAGACGGCGTGGTTCACGCTTCCTGCTGGAGCTGGCCGGGTCTCGACCCCGAGGGCATCTCCCGCAGATACAGCATACAGACCGCGCCGATCGTTAAAGATATAGCGGATAAGTGGTTTGCTGAGATGCCTGAATATATAAAAATGGCAATGCATCCCGGGCTTGAATAAAACGGAATGCTAGTCGCTGAATTTGCGTTTTCAAATTAACCGGGAGGACACATGGAGATACTCGCGCTTTTTATCCTGATAGTTTTCAGCCTGGTGGGTTTCGCGGCGATATTTTTTACGACGTTCGGAACGCTGATCATGCTGATCGGCGCCGCGCTTTACGCGCTCATGACGCAGTTCGAGGTCATAACCATGACGACTTTCCTGATCCTGCTGACGCTTTACCTGTGCGGCGAGGTGATGGAATACGTCTTTATCATAATCGGCGCGAAAAAGTTCGGCGCCTCGAACGCGGCGGTCGGCGGTGCTATTATAGGCGGAATAGCCGGCGCGATCGTAGCGGCGCCTCTCCTCGGCATAGGCCTCATCTTAGGCGCTTTTCTCGGCATCTTCCTCGGAGCTTTCATCGTCGAGCTGGCCATCCAGCGGGACCTCATCAAATCCCTGAAAGCAGGCACCGGAGGCATCCTCGGCAGGATAGGCTCAATAGCCGTGAAGGTAATAATAGCCATCATCATGCTGGCCATCATGATCTCGAGGATCGCGGCTTAATGGTTGCATAATAAGCCTCTTGTGATATACTTATTTTTGCGACGCGTTGATCACCGGCGACGGGTGGCGGATGTGGGCACGGCCGGCGTAGCTCAGGGGTAGAGCAGGGGTTTTGTAAACCTCTGGTCGGGGGTTCAACTCCCTCCGCCGGCTCCACTTGCTCTTTTTCTACAGCGACCATTTGCGTTAGATCTGCGACACTCTGCGTCTAAAAAAGCTCTTTACAAAAACAGAGTAGTTCCTTAGAATACATTTCAGTCAATCCATGGGGAGATAGCGAAGCGGCCAAACGCGGCAGACTGTAAATCTGTTGGCTCAGCCTTCGGAGGTTCGAATCCTCCTCTCCCCACCAGCCCGCCAGCCCGCCGGAGGCGGGCAGAGCAATCGAAATCCGAAATTCGACATTTAAGAGAGAATAGAAATCCGATTGCGGTCGATTATCGATTATCGATTTTCAAAGAACGACCAGCTTTATGGAAAGCGAGGGTCTTCCGATAAGGAAGGAAAGATCTGGGCAGAATCAAGGGACGGGAAGCTCACGAGAGTCACTTTTACATTGCCAAAGACCAGAGGATTCAAGACAGATCAGAGGCAGCTGTTTAGAATACCGGGAAAAGTGTCGAATGACCGGGCCCGAACCGGGATATTGAAAAGGAGGACGAGATGATCAAAAAAATGATTGTCGGCGCGGTGGTGGTGGTAACCTTTACGGTGTGCATTCCTCGGTGCATGGCTCAAAAAAGGCCTTCTGATATTTTAAAAGAAGGCATTCTCGGCGCCGGCGCCGGGGCTGTAGGCGGCGCGGTCAGCGGGGCCAGAGGGGGAGACATCTGGAAAGGCGCCCTTGCCGGAGCGGGAGTTAGCATTGTCGGCGGCGCTCTTCTTGATTCCATCAGCGGTGAGCCACTGCGGGCCGAAACGCAAGTCCAGAAGATGGATTCCCGTGACGCGTACACGGCCGGATACCAGGATGGTTACACAAACGCGTACAAGGCGGGTTATGCGGAGGGATTTAAGGAGGGGCTTAAGGAAGGCGCGAGAAGCCAGTAAGAGGGGAGTCCAGGCTTGTGCCCGGAGGAAAAAGGCCTGCTTGGCGAATGCTGAGGCGGGCCTTTTTCCTTATAAGGAGGGATATTGACATTGGGGTTAAATTGTGATAGTTTTAACCATCGATATATAATATATTTAGGAAGATCGGGAGATGGGGTTATGAAGGCTTTGACGGTTGGCATAATCGGGTGCGGTAACATGGGGCGCGCTATTGCCCGGGGAATGGTCGAGAAGGGGATCCTGAGCGGCAGTGCTATTTTGTTGAATGACGCGGATGAGGCCAAAGCGGCGGCCCTGGCGGAAGAGACAGGGGGAGTTCAAAAGGAGTTGTCGGCTCTCGTGCGCGGCTCCGAATTTCTGGTAATAGCGGTCAAGCCCCAGGATTTTGGGGCTCTTTTAAAGGATATTTCCGGTGATATCACGGGACAGACGATCGTTTCCGTGATGGCCGGGATCCGGATAAGCGACATTACGGGCGGACTCGGCAGGGAAGTCCCCGTGGTCAGGGCCATGCCCAACATGGCGGCTTTTGCCGGGGAAAGCATGACCTGTATTTCATGTAACAGCATGGTCACCGCGGCCGGAGAGGTGAAAGATATCTTTTCCGGGATCGGCAGGGTCATGGAGGTCGAGGAGAGATTCATGGACGCGGTGACGGCGCTCTCCGGCAGCGGGCCCGCGTATCTTTTTTACCTGGCCCGCGCCATGATAGAGGCGGGCATGGAGGCGGGGCTTGACGGCCGCGCCTCGAGAGAGCTTGTCGCGCAGACGCTGTACGGTTCCGCGGCGCTCCTGAGGGATGCGGAAAGCTCGCCCGCGGAGCTGATCGGGAAGGTTGCGTCCAAAGGAGGAACCACTGAAGCGGCGCTGTCGGTATTTGACGAAGGGGACTTAAAGGGTATCGTAAAACGCGCTATCGCGAAGGCAAAGCAGCGGTCCGAAGAACTGTCGCGGGGGTAGAACATGTTTATTTTTGGAGAATTATTTCGCAGCCTCGCGCTGCTCGTATCTCTGGTTTTCAATATTGTATATTTCATCCTGGTGATCAGGATCATCCTTTCATGGGTCAATCCCGATCCGTATAACGAGATAGTCCGGGTCATCTACAGGATATCCGACCCGATCCTGATCCCGTTCCGCCGGCTCCCGCTGCAGGCGGGCGCGATAGATTTTTCGCCGATCGTGGCGTTCCTGGTGCTGAGCGTGCTGAGAAACTTCATCGTCAACATACTTTGCCAGGTAGCGGGGCGCCTGGGGTAGTGAGTTCGGAGTTCGTAGTTCGTAGTGAGCGGGCGAAACGAAAGAGATCCTTCGCTTCGCTCAGGATGACGGGGGGTGGTTCGGGGGTCGGAGTTTGGAGAAAAATGTAAGGGCAGGCCCCTGTGCCTGCCCTTAGCCCGCGAAGTTGTGTAAGCCATTTTAGAGCATGAAGATCGAGGTTAAGGTTGTTCCCAAATCGTCGAGGGAAGAGCTGGTTGAAAAGGATGGGGTGTTGAAGGCCTATGTCAAGGCGGCGCCTGAGAAGGGCAAGGCCAATAAGGCGTTGATAGCGCTTATCGCGAAAGAGTACAAGGTGAGGAAAAGCGACGTGAGAGTGATCGCGGGGCAGAAAGGGCGGAACAAAATAGTGGAGATATCGGAACGATGAACAGGATAGGCATAATCGGGGGAAGCGCTCTTTACGATCTGCCGGGGATAGAGATCACGGAGAAAAAACGTGTTCCGACCCCGTTCGGCGATCCATCGGATGAATTCGTTATCGGAAAATACGCCGGCAGGGAAGTCGTTTTTCTGCCTCGGCACGGGCATTTTCACAACCTGCTGCCGGCGGAGATAAATAACCGGGCGAATATTTACGCCTTCAAGATGCTGGGTGCCGGCCGCGTTATTTCAGTAGCCGCGGTCGGGAGCCTCAAGGAGGAGATCCGTCCGCTGGACGTGCTTCTCGTGGACCAGTTTGTCGACAGGACGAACCAGGCGCGGCGGGCGACTTTTTTCGGTGACGGTATCGTGGCGCATATTCCATTCGCGGAGCCCGTATGTTCCGAACTGCGCCGGACGATCCGTGAAACGAACCGTGACCTCGATATCCGCATACATGACGGCGGGACCTATGTCAACATGGAGGGGCCTGCCTTTTCGACGAAGGCTGAATCATTTTTATATAGAAGCTGGGGGATGGATGTCATTGGCATGACCAACATGAACGAGGCGCGGCTGGCCCGCGAGGCGGGTATCTGCTACGCGACCATGGCCATGATAACCGATTATGACTGCTGGTACCTGGGGAAGGAAGTGGAAACCGTCTCCGTCGACATGGTCATGGAAAACCTGAGAAAGAACATCGAAACGGCAAAGGCAATGCTTGCCGACACTATCAGGAACATGCCGGAAGAACGTTCCTGTGATTGCGCCGAAGCGCTGCGGCATGCCGTTGTGACGGCCAGAGAAGCGATCCCGGAGGAAACGCTCGAGAAGCTGAAGCCGATCGTTGAGGGATTTGTGTAGAGGTGAAGTGAATGGGAAAAGCGGGATACAAAGATACGCTTAATCTGCCGCGGACATCGTTTCCGATGAGGGCTGATCTGCCTCGGCGGGAGCCGGAGATCCTCAAGAAGTGGGAAGAGATGGATATCTACTCGCGGCTTATCGATAAGCGGAAGGGTTCGGGGAAGTCCTTCATGCTGCATGACGGACCGCCGTACGCCAACGGGCACATCCACATGGGGCACGTCCTTAACAAGATACTCAAGGATATCTGCGTCAAATATTTCACGATGAAGGGTTACCTGTCCCCGTTCGTCCCCGGATGGGACTGTCACGGCCTGCCCGTTGAGCATCAGCTCTTCAAGGAGCTTAACATCACCAAGCACGATATCGATCAGGTCGAGTTCCGGAAGAAGGCGTACGATTACGCCATGAAATTCGTGAAGATACAGACGGAGGAGTTCAAGAGGCTGGGCGTATTCGAGGACTGGGAGGACCCTTACTTGACGCTTACGAAAGATTATGAAGCGGATATTCTTTTCGCGCTGGCGGACCTCTGCGAGAAAGGGTACATTTATAAGGACCTCAAGCCCGTTAACTGGTGCAATACCTGTGAAACGGCCCTGGCGGAAGCCGAAGTTGAATACGCGGACAAGACCTCCCCTTCCATATACGTGAAGTTCAGGACGGACCTGGATACGGGAGGGCGGGACACGTTCCTGGTGATATGGACCACGACTCCCTGGACGCTTCTGGCTAACGTCGCGGTCGCGTTGCACCCTGATTTTGTGTATTCTTTCGTCGAAGCCGGCAGCGAGGTGTGGGTGACGGCTTCGGAGCTCGTTCCATCACTCATGGAAAAATTCGGGATAAAGGATTACCGGATCGTTGAAGAGCTCAAGGGGCGGGACGTGGCGGCGCGGATCGGAAGCGCGCGACATCCGTTCATTGATCGGGAATCGGTGATAGTTACGGCGGATTACGTTACAAAGGAGGAGGGCACCGGTTGCGTGCACACCGCGCCCGGCCACGGGCAGGACGATTATCTTACCGGTAAGAAATACGGCCTTCCTGTGGTCATGCCGGTCGGGAGCGACGGGAAGTTCACCGCCGAAGCGGGTGAATTCGCCGGACGCAACGTCCTCGAGGTCTCGAGCGCCATAATAGAGAAAATGCGCGAGGAAGGTTCGCTTATCAAGTCCGGCCGGATCACGCATTCCTATCCCCACTGCTGGCGGTGCAAGCAGCCCATCATATTCCGCGCCACCGAGCAGTGGTTCATGAACATGGACCACCTTGACCTGCGAAAAAGGATGGTCAGGGCCATCGAGGAGGATGTCGAATGGATACCCCGGACAGGGGAGGAGCGCATCGGCTCGATGGTCAGGACGCGACCGGACTGGTGTCTTTCGCGGCAGCGGTATTGGGGAGTGCCGATACCCGCGTTCCGGTGCTCATCCTGCGGTGAGACGTTCACGAACGCCGGGATCATCAGAAAAGTGGCCGAACTTATCGGGGAGCACGGGGCGGACGTGTGGTTCGAGAAACCCGTCGCCGAACTGATACCTGAAGGCGTCGCCTGCGGGAAATGCGGTGGAAGGGATTTCCGTAAGGAGGACGACATCCTCGATGTGTGGTTCGATTCCGGCGTCAGCCATAAAGCCGTTCTGGACGCGAGGGAACAGCTGAGCTTTCCGGCCGACCTGTACCTGGAGGGGTCGGACCAGCACAGGGGATGGTTCCAGTCGGCGCTTATCACGTCGATGGCGATAAAAGAGCGCGCTCCTTACAGGAAGGTCCTGACCCACGGGTTCGTAGTGGACGGCGAGGGCAAGAAGATGTCCAAATCGGTCGGCAACGTGATAGGGCCGGAGGAAGTGATGGGTAAATACGGGGCCGATATCCTGAGGCTGTGGGTGGCTTCCAGCGATTACACGGGGGATATAAAGCTGTCTTCGGAGATCCTGGAGCGCCTCGCGGACGGGTACAGAAAAATAAGGAACACGTTCCGCTTCCTTTTAAGCAACCTGCATGACTTCGACCCTTCCGGGGACGCTCTCGCTTACGGGGAGCTCTCGGAGACGGATAGATGGATGCTGTCGCGGCTTTACGGGATGGTCGAGGAAGTGAACGGATATTATGAAAGGTGGGAGTTCTATAAGGTGTATCACGCCGTATATAACTTCTGCGTATACGAGGTCAGCGCCTTTTATCTTGATGTCATCAAGGACGTGCTGTACGTGTCGGCGGCGGACTCCGCCGAAAGGCGCTCGGCGCAGACGGCCGTCTTCATGGTGCTGCGCACCCTGGTCCGCGTCGTTGCCCCGGTTCTTGCTTTTACCGCCGAAGAGGTATGGGCCGCGATCGAGGCGGCAGATAAGGAAGAAAGCGTGTTCATGTCGGAATGGCCGGACGTAAAGGAAGACATGGCCGGCTGGAAGGACGAGGAGCTTGACGCGAAGTGGCGCGAGATACTGGCCGTAAGGGACGGCGTCATGAAGCTTCTTGAGATAAAACGCGAAGAGGGCCTCATAGGGAGTTCCCTGGAGGCGGCAATTACGCTTTATTCCGCCGAGGGGAGGACGCGGGATTTTATCCGGGAGAACGTGGGTCTATTCCCCGCTCTTTTCAAGGTTTCCCAGGCCGAAGTGACGGAGCGCGATGAGCCGGGCATGGAAGATGTGCCGGGGGTGCCTCTTAAGATCGGGGTGAAACGGGCCGCGGGTAAGAAATGCCAGAGGTGCTGGAATTTCAGCGAGACCGTCGGGGAGAACAAGGACTTTTCGGATCTGTGTAAACGGTGCTATAATGTAATTTCGGAAAGGAGCTGTGATGGTTAAGAAAAAGAACACAGGCAAGGCCAATGCTTTCGGGGAAAAGGAGATGGAGGCCATAAGGAAAAAACTGGTCGAAAAAAAGGCCCGCATCATCGAAGAGCTTATCAGGCTCAAGGGCCAGGCCTTGAACAAGTCGTTCAAGGACGCTTCCGGTGACCTTTCGGGATATTCTTTTCACATGGCGGACATGGCGACCGACCTTTACGACAAGGAGTTTTCCCTGGAGCTGGTCGAAGGAGAGCGCGAGAGGCTGTTTGCCCTGGATGATGCCATAAGGCGCGTTGACGAAGGCACGTACGGCAAGTGCGATAGTTGCGGAGGGTGTATCTCCAGGCAGCGCCTTAAAGCCATGCCGCAGGCAAAACATTGCATACCATGCCAGGAACAGGAAGAAAAATCCGCGGGCAGATAGTATTTTACTATTCTATCGCTTTTCTCGTATACCTTCTGGACCAGCTGTCGAAAGCCTGTGTCGGGAAGCTGGTCCTTCAAGGCTCCAGTATCCCGGTGATCAGGAACGCCTTCCACGTAACATTCGTATGCAATACCGGCGCCGCTTTCGGGATGTTCAGGGAACACCCTCACCTGTTCGTTATTATTGCCGCTCTGGCGATAGTTCTCATCGGTTATTTTCTGGCGCGGAAGGCCAGTGTGTTGAACGCGGCGGAGAAGACCGCCCTCAGCCTCATCCTGGGCGGGACCCTGGGAAACCTCACGGACAGGATACGTCTCGGTTACGTGATCGATTTTATCGACCTCAGGGTATGGCCGGTATTCAACCTCGCCGACACCTTCATCACGATAGGCGCGGTGGTCCTGGGGCTGTCGATCTTCATCAGAGGAAGTGAGGCGAAACGTAAATAACTGAAAAGGAGTTGCATTGCATCGGGTGATTTTTGAGTTTGGGCCTTTTACGCTGTATTCTTATGGGGTTATGGTGGCGGTCGGGTTTTTGGTTTCGGCGGTTCTCATATTGAGGGATTCCGGGAAGGCGGGGATGAGCGCTAACGGCGTTTTTGATTTTCTGCTCGCGGTTTTGATCGGGGGGCTGATAGGGGGGCGGCTTCTGTACGTGCTTATCAACTGGGGAGACTACTACCGTCATCCTCTGAGGGCGGTCATGTTCTGGGAAGGCGGGATGGCCTTTCAGGGGGGTCTTGTAATGGCCATTTTCTCCGGGGTACTGGTGTCGCGGATAAGGAAACTCCCCTTCTGGAAGATGAGCGACCTGATAGCACCTTACATCGCGCTGGGACAGGCTTTGGGGCGGATAGGGTGTTTTCTCAACGGTTGCTGTTACGGCAAGGCCATTGAAAGTGGGATAGGGGTCATATTCCCGGGAGAGACGGTCATGAGGATACCGGTGCAGGTCTATTCGAGCCTGGCGCTTCTGGCGATCTTCATGGTCCTCATCGAGCTGCGGAAGAAGCGCCCGTTTGACGGATATATCTTCGCGATGTACATGATCCTGTACTCCATTTTCAGATTCGCCATGGACTTCCTGAGGGGAGACAACCCCGCGGTCTTTTCCGGCATGAAACTTTCTCAAATTATCAGTATAGGAATGCTGCTGTGCGGTATCGTCATATATCTTGTCGCGTCAAAAACAGGGCATGGGGAGTCAGAATTTAAGAATTGCAATGACAAATGACAACCCCAAACCACGTTGGGTTTGGGGTTGCCCTGAACCCTATGTGGTTCAGGGCAAAATTCTAATGACAAAATAATGGAAGAGCTCAAATTCACGGTAGGCCACGAAGACGCGGGAAAACGCATCGATAAATGCGTAACGCTCAAGCTGGGTGAAGGGTACTCGCGGACCTACGTGAAATTTCTCATAGATAACGGGTTTGTTCGGGTCGAGGACAAGCGGGTCAAAGCGCATTACATCGCGCGTGAAGGCGACGGGGTCCTGGTGGAACTGCCTCCCCCTCCGGAGATCGAACACGTGGAACCGGAGGACATCCCGTTAAATATCCTTTACGAGGACGAATGGATCATCGTAGTTGACAAGCCGGCCGGCATGGTCGTCCATCCCGGGGCGGGGAACAGGACGGGGACGCTCGTGAGCGCGCTTCTTCATCATTGCGGCAAGCTGCCTGATACGGGAAACGACCTCAGGCCCGGGATCGTGCACAGGCTGGATAAGGACACCTCGGGTGTCATGGTGGCGGCCAGGACTCCGCGCGCCCTGCGGTCGCTGGCGAAACAGTTCCAGAAACGCGCCGTCAAGAAGCGCTACGTGGCGCTTGTAAAAGGGCGGGTCGAAATGGATAACGGCATTGTCGAAGCGCCCCTGGCAAGGCACGCCGTGGATCGGCAGAAGATGGACGTTGAACACGTCAGGGGGAAAAAAGCCCGGACGGTCTATCACGTTGTCCGCAGGTTCAGCGATTTTACCCTGGTGCGCCTGGAGCTGGAAACGGGCAGGATGCACCAGATACGCGTGCATATGAAGTACCTCGGACATCCCGTCCTCGGAGACGCGAAATACGGAGGCGGCCGCGCCATGCCCCGCCAGGCCCTCCACGCCGAGGCCCTCGGCTTCACCCACCCGGACCCGGGTAAGTTTGTGGAGTTCACCTCGCCAATGCCGGAGGACATGCGGGGATTTGTGGAGAGAGCGGGCTTGGGTAACGAGATCAAAAGAAAAATGTAGGGGCAGGCCCCCGTGCCTGCCCGCCTCTGGCGGGCCTGCCCTTTGCCCGCGAAACGCCGTCGTCGGTAATCGATAAGAAGGAGAGATCATGGACTGGAAGGTAGGTAAAGCCCGTGGTGGCTTGAAGGGGGAATTGACGGTTCCGCCGGATAAGAGTATTTCGCACAGGGCCGTGATGTTCGGGGCGATATCCGGGGGGAAATGCCGCGCTCGTAATTTTCTTTTCGGCGAAGACTGCGTGCGGACCCTTGAGGCGTTCCGCGCCATGGGCATTGAGATAACCCGGGAAGACGATGCGATAACGGTTCACGGGAAAGGGCTGAAAGGGCTCACGCCGCCTGAGGGCGCGCTTTACCTGGGGAATTCCGGGACGACCATGCGCATAATATCCGGGGTGCTTGCGGGGCAGGATTTCACCACCGTTCTTACCGGCGACGAATCTCTTTCCCGGCGGCCCATGCGGCGCATAATGGAACCGCTTTCGATGATGGGGGCCCGGATCGAACCGGTGGAAGGCGCCGACCACGCGCCTTTGAGGATAACCGGGACAAAAGCGCCGCTAAAGCCCATAAGTTATGCCATGCCCATGGCGAGCGCCCAGGTGAAATCATGCGTGCTCGCGGCGGGGCTCTACGCCGCAGGCAGGACATCGGTCACCGAACCCTTTCAATCGCGGGACCATACCGAGCGCATTCTGGAATATTTTTCGGCGGATATCAGAAGAAAAGGCCTGACGACCGAGATCTCCGGACCGGGGGAGCTTGTCCCCGGGGACCTGGAGATCCCGGCGGATATATCAAGCGCCGCCTTTTTTATAGCCGGGGCGCTTATCGTCAAAGGTTCGCGCCTTATCATCCGTAACGTCGGGCTGAACCCCACGCGGATAGGGGTGATCAACGTCCTGAAGAGAATGGGCGGGTCGATCCGGATACTTGACCTCCGGGAAGGCATTGAGCCGGCAGGCGATCTGGAGGTGCGCTATTCACAGTTAAAAGCCACGGTAGTCGAGGAAGAAGAGGTCCCCCTTCTGATAGATGAGATCCCCATCATCGCGGTCGCCTCCGCCATGGCCGAAGGGACGACGGTGATCAAGGGCGTAAGGGAACTCAAGGTCAAGGAAACCGACAGGGTAAGGAGTATCCGGGAAAACCTTTCCCGGATGGGCATCGATGCGGTGGAAGAAAACGGTTCCCTGATCATCCCAGGGAGTTCCGGTAGAATTCGCGCCGCGGGCCTGGACAGTTTCGGGGACCACCGCATCGCCATGAGCATGGCCATAGCGGCTCTGGTCTCTGATGGGGACTGCCTCATCCGTGATACAGCCTGTGTTGCCACTTCGTATCCGGGTTTTCTGGGCGATCTTGAGAAAGTGAGTATCTAGTTCGGAGTTCGGAGTCGTGGGGTGATACGGGTTCGCCCGCCTCTGGCCCCGAACAACTGTTTTGCCTTTTTCAAAAAAAAATTTGACAAAGGTGTTATTATTTGGTATTATTTTTGTGGTTAAGTATATATTGGGCTCTTACTCTGTCCTGACAATACGAGTATTGATCAACCGGCATTCCGCACATGATTAAAAAAACATTATCGAAATATCTCGACAGGTTTCTCGGGATCTTTTCCAGTGATATGGGGATAGACCTGGGGACCGCTTCTACCCTTGTGTATCTGAAGAATGAGGGCATTGTCCTCTGCGAACCTTCGGTCGTGGCCATAGAGGCCGGGACTTCGAACGTCCTGGCTGTCGGTGAAGAAGCCAAGCGCATGCTTGGCAGGACCCCCGGCGACATTGTCGCCATAAGGCCGATGAAGGACGGGGTTATCGCCGATTTTGAGATCACCGAGAGCATGCTCAGGTATTTCATCAAGAAAGTCCATAATTCCCGCAGGCTGGTCCGCCCGCGGGTCGTCATAGCGATCCCTTCGGGCATCACGGAAGTCGAGAAGCGCGCGGTCAAGGACTCCGCCCTGCACGCGGGCGCCAGGGAGGTGTACATGCTCGGGGAACCGATCGCGGCTTCCATCGGGGTCGGCCTTCCCATACAGGAACCTTCGGGGAACATGATAATCGATATCGGCGGGGGGACTACCGAAATGGCGGTTATTTCGCTGGCCGGCGTTGTTTTCTCCCGGTCGATCCGCATCGGCGGGGATGAAATGGATGAGGCGATCATAAACTACCTGAAGAGGACATACAACCTAATGATAGGGGAAAGGACCGCCGAAGATATCAAGATAAAGATCGGGTCCAGCTACCCCATGAAAGAAGAAATGACGCTGGAGGTCAGGGGCCGCGATCTTGTCGCGGGGCTTCCCAAGATGATCACCATAACCAGCGAAGAGGTCCGGGAAGCGCTTTCCGATCCGATCGCCCAGATAGTGGAATCCACGAGGATCACCCTGGAGAGGACGCCTCCGGAATTGTCAGCGGACCTTATCGAAAAGGGGCTGATACTTGCCGGCGGCGGATCGCTTCTCAGGGGGCTGGATAAGCTTATTTCCGAGGAGACGGGCCTGCCTGTCCATCTCGCGGATGATCCACTGACGGCCGTGGCGCTGGGTACCGGAAAGGTGCTAAGCGAGATGAAATATCTCAAAAGATTAACGGTCTCCCCCGGCATGTGACAAAAAAATGTAGCCGCAGGCTTTAGCCTGCGCCAACCCGGAAAACACAACCCCGGGCTTCCGCCCGTGAAATCGATGTGCCTAGACTCTTTATCGCGAATAGAAAATGGATAGTCTGCGCGTGTCTTGTCTTATTGACAGTCCTTCTTTTCCTTTCCGCACCCCTTTTTGCCGGCGCTAAAGACATTTCCCTCAAGACGTTCTCATTCTTTACGAGCTGCTGTTCCGCGGGCGGAGAGTATTTTTACAGTAAGCACCGTCTCGCCGGAGAGAACAAGCTTTTGCGTAAAAGGGCAGCGGACCTTTCGCTGGAGGTCGCGCGGCTCGAAGAGTTGCGTGGTGAAAACAGACGTCTCCGCGCCCTTCTGGGCTTCAAGAAGAAGATCGGGTTCGATACGGTTTCCGCCGAGGTCATCGCGAGGGATCCCAATGACTGGATAGGTTCATTCGTGATAAACAAAGGCACCCGGGACGGGATACGTAAGGATTCGGCGGTGTGTTCCGCCGGGGGCCTGCTGGGAAAGGTGGCCGGGGTCAGGGAGAACACCAGCTCCGTGATGCTGGTGACGCATCCCGGCTTTAAGGCCGGCGGCATGCTGAAGAATAGCCGCATTAGCGGCGTCGTCACGGGAGCCGGAAAAGGAAAGCTCAAGATGATCTATATCCCGATGGACGCGGAAGTGGCCCGGGGAGACGTCGTCATGACCTCGAGCTTCAGCCGGATATTCCCAAAAGGCATCACAATAGGCGAGGTCGTCTCCGTAGGCAAAAGCAAGACGGGCCTGTACAAGCACGCGACCATCAAACCCTCCGCGGATTCTTTTCGCCAGGAAGAAGTGCTGTGTATTAGATGAGTTTAGTTCGTGGTTCGGAGAAAAATGTAGGGGCAGGCCCCTGTGCCTGCCCTTTGCCCACAAAAGTTCGGAGTGTGGAGTTCCCCATCCGAATAGGCGGGGCATTCCTGCCCCGCAATGTTGGCTAACCGTGGGAGGGCGCATGAAGGATCGTTTATACCTTTACAGCTTGCTGGTAATCTTTCTTTCCGTCCAGGTCGTGCTGATGAAGCGCACGGCCTGGGTTCCCGATCTTGTTCTGCTTACGGTCGTTTTTACGGGTATTTTCCGGGGATGGGGAGAAGGGGCGGTATTCGGGCTTGCGGCAGGTTTTCTCAGGGGATGTTTTTCGGTCGGCACACCGGGGCTGGATATCCTCCTGTTCCCGGCGGTCGGGGCGGTATCTTCCGTGCTGCCTGCGATGTTCTACCGGCAGAATCCCGCCGCGCAGGTATTTGCCGCGACGGCAGTAGTGTTTACGGTAGTAGCGGCCCATACCCTTTACCTGAACGCCACCTGCGGAAACGATATAGGGATATTTTTCGCCCTGAAGAACAGCTGGAAGTGTCTTGCGCTGACCGTCGCCGTTTCCCCGCTTGTGTTTGTTTGTCTTGAGAGGTTGTTGAGGGTGGAAAGTGAGTAGTTCGTAGTTGGTAGTTCGTAGTTCGTAGTCGTTTTAGCTGCCAGCTTCGAACCGACCAGCCCCGCATCGTCGCGACAACGCGGGACAGAGCCTGCCTCCGCGAAGGCGGGGGAATGTCCCGCCTATTCGTGGAGGGCTTATTCTCTCACTACGAACTACGAACTATCAACTACGAACTAACCAGCTTTATGCGCAGAATAAACGTATTCACCTCCACAATGCTCTTCTTCATGGCAGTGCTTCTATCCGGTCTGGCGTATGTTCAGATCGGGAGGCATGAAAGATACAGGGTCATGTCGGAGGAGAACAGGCTGAAGGTCGTTCCTCTGATGGCGCCCAGGGGCAGTATCTTTGACTCAGCAGGCAATGCCCTGGTGAAGGATGAGCTGTGCTTCAAGGTCTCCGTCATGTACAACCGGATCAGGGATCTGGATTCGGCCATCGATGTTTTAAGCTCGATTCTGGAAGAGCCGAAGCAAGAGGTCGCCTCGAGTATCAAGAACAGCCACGCGCGTCCCTGGTCGCCTGTTCCGATCGCCACCGACATCGGGATAGAGAAAGCCATACAGCTGGAAGAGATCGAGACGGATTACCCGGGCCTTCTGCTTGAAACGTTCGCGAAGCGCGGATACTTGCGCGGAAGGACCGCTTCGAACGTCCTGGGACATCTGGGTCTTATCAACCGTTCCAAGTTCGAGAAGCTGAAGCATTACGGCTACAGGATAGACGATCTGGTAGGCAAGGACGGTATTGAAAAGTATTACGATGAGTATCTCATGGGGAGGCAAGGCGGCAAACAGGTCGAGGTGGACCACCGGGGGCGCGAGGTCAGGACGCTGGGGTTCAGGGAACCGACCCCGGGAAGGGATGTGTATCTGACCATCGATCTTGATCTGCAGGAATTTTGTGACAGCCTGCTGGAGGATAAGAAGGGAGCCATTATCGTCATGGATCCCGCCACCGGCGCGATACTCGCCATGGCCAGCGCTCCGGCTTATGACCCCGCCGTTTTTATCGACCGTTCGAGAAGAAACGAGCGGGGCGATGTCCTGAAAGATAAGGATTGTTCCCTGCTCAACAGGGCGATTGCCGGCTGTTACCCCCCGGGTTCGGTGTTCAAGGCGGTAGTGGCTATGGCCGGCCTGGAAACGGGTATCGCCTCGCCGGGGACGATGTTCGAATGTCAGGGCGACCTTACCCTCGGCAGGGCGACGTTTCGCTGCTGGAAGAAGAAAGGGCACGGCGGGCAGGTTCTAAAGGAAGCGTTAAAAAACTCGTGTAACGTTTACTTTTTCAATCTCGGGCTTCTTCTGGGGCCGGACAGAATATCCGAATTCGCCGGAAAATTCGGGTTCGGCGCGCTTACGGGAGTGGACCTACCCGGAGAAAATCCGGGGATACTCCCGACGCGTCTCTGGAAGAACAAGCGTTACAATAATAAATGGTATAAGGGCGATACCGTGAACTATTCGATAGGGCAAGGGTATCTTCTGAGCTCTCCGCTGCAGATAGTCAGGATGATATCCGTTTTCGCGAACGGGGGTTATCTCGTGAAGCCATATCTTGTAAGTGAGGTCGGCGGCGTGCCCGTAAATGACAGCGAGAAAGTCGATCTGGATATCTCCCTCGCGTCCCTCGAAACCGTGAGGGAGGGATTGAAGAAGGTCGTGAACGACCGCACGGGCACAGGCATGAAAGCAAGGCTTGATAATATGGTGGTCGCGGGAAAAACAGGGACCGCCCAGACAGCGAAAGGCAGAAGCCACGGTTGGTTTGCGGGCTTCGCCCCGTTCGAGGACGCGAGGCTCGCGGTCGTGGTCTTTGACGAATACGGCGGGAAGGGCGGGTACTACGCGGCCCAGACGGCGGGGAAAGTGTTTCGGAAGGCGGGGGAGTTGGGGATGTATAGTTTGTAGTTCATAGTTCGTAGTTCGTAGTTCGGAGTATGTAGGGGCAGGCCCCTGTGCCTGCCCTTTTGCTTCGTAGTTCGTAGTAGGGAGAGGGCGGAATGGTGAAGGCTCGGAGAGGGCGGATAGATAAGGTTTTGTTGCTTGCCGCTGTGCTTGTTTCTTTGCTCGGGATCGTCTTTGTTTACAGCGCTACGTGGGACCGGGGTAATCCCGGTGGGCCCTGGAGTCCGCTGGTCGTCAAGCAATGCGTGTGGGTCGCGGTCGGGTTCGTCTTTCTTTTAATGATAGCGAACCTGGATTATCTTAAGATCCTGGATTTTGCTTATGCGGCATACGCGCTGAACCTGGCGGCTCTTGTCTTCCTTCTATTCTTCGGAGGAGAGCGATATGGCGCCAGGCGGTGGATAGATCTCGGGCCGGTCTCGCTGCAGCCTTCCGAGTTCATGAAGATCACCGTGATCCTGGCCCTTGCTGCTTTTCTGGGTGAAAGGCGCGAGAGGATAGGGACGCTTAAAAATTACGCGGGCGCCGTTATCCTGATAATGCCGGCGGCGGCCCTGATCTTTCTCCAGCCGGACCTCGGGACGGCTCTGGTGCTTGTGCCCATACTTTTTTCCATGGTGTTCATATCCGGCGAAAGGGTGAAATACATCGCTTCGACATTGGCGATGGGAGTGGCAAGCATGCCTTTTTTCTGGGACTTGCTGAAGGATTACCAGAAGACCCGGCTCATGGTCTTCTTGAACCCGAACCTTGATCCGCTTGGGGCAGGGTACACCATAATACAGTCAAAGATCGCGATCGGGTCAGGCGGCGTGTTCGGAAAAGGCTGGCTCAATGGGACGCAGACCTACCTGAGGTTCCTTCCCGAGCGGCATACGGATTTCATATTTTCGGTGATCGGCGAAGAGTGGGGGTTTATCGGCGCCGCGGCGGTGATAGGCCTGTACGCGCTTGTGATAGCGCGGGGGATAAGGATCATCTCGAGGGCCGATGATATCTACGGAAAAGCCATAGCTTCCGGGGTCGTGATGCTGATCGCTTTCCAGGTCCTCGTGAACATATCGATGACGATCGGCCTCATGCCCGTCGT
>JAUWWB010000033.1 GCA_030617085.1 Candidatus Omnitrophota bacterium | reverse complement strand
GAAAAAATTGAAAAAGGAACTATCAACAGCGTTGGAAAAACAATTTTCCGGGCTTTCCGATCTAAAGGAAGATGTCGGTAAGCCTGCCGGATCCGGGAGCATCCTAAGGATGCTTGTTTCGGGCATTCTCGCGGTGGTCATGACCGTCTTTTCGATCTTTGCCGTGGCGGAACCGGTTTCAGCGGGGGTTTGCGGCTTTCCGGTGGCGGAGTTCTGGAAGGGTAATATCCGCCTGAACTGTCCGGATATTACAGAGTCCGATCATGGTGATCCGTGGGAAGGGGAACTACACCTTTTGAGTGGCGGCTCGGAGGATATAGACATACAAGAGATGGTTAAAATTTTTGAGGGAAGCGGTACGCACAATAAAAAGATGGCGGCGAAAGATCTCCTGGAATGGATGAAAAGCGTGACGCTTTACGGCAAGGATCTCCCGGAGCTTGAGGGGCTTATTTTGAAAACTCTTCTTACACGTAAGAAGAACGGTATCGGTTACGGTGTCCATGACGAGAATACCGAAATCCAGCTGCTATCAATAGAAATCGTCGAGTTGTTTATTTTGGAGCATAAGCCGGATCCGGAACTGGCCATGAAAGTGGTGAACGAGAACCTTATCTGGCTTATGAAAAAGGACAAAGATATTGAGGTTAGGATCCGCGCGATGGAAGCCATGTACGCGTGGGCCCCGGACCTGATTTCCTATGAGGAAGTGCTGTCGATCCTTAAAATGACACGGGACGATCTTTTTAAATCCCTGGTAAATGGGTATGTAATGGGGATATATGATAAAAAGGATGATGTCAAAGCAAGGGCAAAAGCGATCGTCGAGGAAATAAAGAAAAAGATGTCCGGGACATTTGAAGAAGATAAAAAGGACGAAAAACCGGGCAAACCCGAAGAAGACTTCCAGGAGCAAAAGGACGAGACGGATGAGGATATATTCGAGGAGGAAGAAACGCAGGACACAGAGGACACCTTCGACACCAAAGAAAAAGAGGAATGGAAAGAGGAAATCGCGAATAATCTTAAAAAGGTAGTGGATTATCTAGAGAAAGGACAAAAAAGCGAAGCGAAGGAATTGCTGCGCTGCTTTGATTGGGACAAATTATCGAGCGAAAAAATAACAGATCTATTGTGGGAGATCCTGAAAAGGAAAGGCCTATCCGTGGAATCCAAGAAAATGATCGCTCATTATATAAACGCAACGCCCTGGGTCATAGCGGGTATACACAACGAATTTTATAATGAATTAAAACAAAAAGATAAACTTTACGCGGATGATTGGCGTCATAGAGTAATAGAGGCGCTTTTTGCTAATCCAAGTATCCCTCTTGACAAGCTCAAACAGTGGATGTCTGTACGGCTTTTGAACGGTGTTTACATAGGAATGGCCGGTAATCAAAATATGAAAGTCAAGCACCTTGAGGAGCTGCTGGAAGAGACTGATGACGAAGTAGTGATCAAGGCGATATACAAGATTATCGCAGCGAAGATATGCAAAAAGAACTCTCCAGACGCGCAAGAAGCAAAGAAACTGCTGGCTAAGATGTTATCTGACCACAAGAATTTCGATTGCATAAAATCCGCGTTGCAGATGATTAAGGAGTTAGGGGATGACTTTTACACGATAGAATACCTGCGCGAGCTTTTGGAAAGTGAAAAATTTATGGCGGGGGACGTCTGCGGCCAGCCGAATTATGTTTCGCATGAACTTTTTGAAATTATGGAGGATATCTATGGCGCTGTCGAATTCAAAATTCGTCATGGAAATAAAAAGGAAGCCCGGGAAGGCAAACGATTGCTGATAGATATGCTGTCAGTGCATGATCCCCCCAACCGTTTTAGTCCGGTGATTGCTTTGCAGAAACTCGTGTGGTTGCTGGACAAAGGAGTGGATTTTAGCGCGATCAGAGAGTTCACGGAGGACGAAAGAGAAGTAATGGCATTCCTCAGCAAAGAAACTGTTTTCAAGAGAGAGAAGACCGATTATTATGACGGTTCTTTGCATCCGGAAGCGGTCATGCATGTCTTGACACTATTCAGTTCCCCTTACGTAAAGGCCGCGGCGAAAAAACTATTGGATGTTCTTCCAGCGTCAAAAGATGAAACAAAGCGATTTAAAGAATGTTCAAAATTGAACGTGGTGAGATACGCGTTGGCGCTGGTATTATATAGACGACTTCGTGTAAAGGGATACACGCAGGATCCATCGCTGATACCAGTAGAGCAAATTTCCGGAGGAGCTAATCTTTTAATAACAAAGATCACAGGTGACGCATTCTTAAAAAAAGTGTGGATGGGAAAGGGCAAATACAATGTGATAAGCTTTGTGGCGGCAGAGATGTGGTCGGATGGAGATGAAATAGAGGAAGCGAAGAAGCAACTGGAGCTCTTTAATGGCTTTGGCCTGAAAGACGGCCAGATTAACCAGATACGGGCCTGGGAGGTCTCCGGCGGTCCGGAAAAGGCAAAGGAGAAGTTCCTTGAGGCGGTAATGAATATGCGTCCGGGTATGGTGAACAATATCTGGTATCTGGCGCATGGAGAGTATGGCGAGGATGTCATAGAAGTTGGCCCGGGAGTTTATCTGAAATTGCAGGAGCTTGCCGACGCGATCGCTTATGCCGTAAATAAAAACGGGGTGAACCCCGGGGACATCCTGTTGCTAGCTGAGAATTGCTACAGCGGGACATCGGCGAAAAAGATGCTGGAATATCTCAGGAAAAAGGGGATAGTGGGCATCAAATGTCTGGCCGTAAGCAACGTAGATACTCATACCGTTATGGTAATCCGTGACTTTTTATCTGAATATAATGTTTTGAGCCAGGGTGCGATCCTTAATGCGATGATAATGATGTTGGTCGTGTATGGGTATGATCCATGTTTCTACGTGATAGAAAAAGACGGCGTGCGTGAAATATTCATGGGCAAATACCGCGAAAAGCGTGATCCGGAGGGGAACATTGTCGATTCCGTCAGGATATCCGAAGAAACAAAGATGCTTGTGGGCACCGTTTTCAATGAAGAGACGGAAATGGAGATGCCCATGACAGATGTAAGGCAGGACCGCGGTCCGCCCGAGAAGATTCATAGCTGTATCGAAAAGGTCGAGAGTCTTTTACAAGATACGGATCTTTCTCCTGAAGCGCGGACCCTTTTTGGCGATATATTAAACATGTTCAGAGATAACCTCCCCGAGTGCATTTTTCTCACCCGCGGGGCGAAACAAGGCTTCTTCGGGATGGGGAAAGGAAACGCGCGCATCCTCGCCGTCGATGAAGATCTTTTAGAACGGAATCCCCTGTCCTTCCTGCACGAAGTCATGCATTATGTGGCGGAAATAGACCCCGCGATCGCAGAACGGACCAGATCCTTGTCGGAAGAAATTGCGCACGTTGATAGTGACGCGTGGTTCAAGAGGCACAGGGAAAAATACGAAAAATTCGGGCAGAAAAGCCCGAAATGGAAGGAATTCTTTAACGACGCGATGTTCCATTACGACATCCGCAATATTACCCGATATTTCTTCCCGAAGACGGATAAAAAATTGGCGGCTTTAATAAAATTATTGCCCTTTTTCGAGGGATGCGACGAGTCCGATGACGTTGCCGCCGCGCTTGATGCCGACCTTTTCCAGAGCGAGGAAGGCCTGGAGCTTCTGCGTGAATTGGAAAAAGAACTTGCCGAGAAGGGCGAAAAAAGGAGCATATTGTACCAGAACATCCACCTGCACCTGATGAAGGCCAAAATAAAAGCCAGGGCCGAAGGCGGCAACATCTCCGGTAAGGACGTGGATAAAACTACTCTGAGATCGTGGATAGAGGAGATCGAGGAGGATAACGATGAGGTCAGGAAAAACAACGCGGGTGACGTCAAGGAGGTCAAGGAAAGGCTCCGTGCGTGCATCCATGATAAGAAAGGCCGGATCAGAGAGATCATTCTTCGAAGGGTCAATTTGCCCGAAGATGGCAAAGGCGCCCTCGTGAAGAAGTTTGATTCCCGCGTGGAGGAACTCCTGGGCGACCCGGACGGGTTCTTTCTGAAGTTCTTCAAATGGTTCGAGGCCAGGGTGGAAGGCAGGGAAAAGTACCTTCTGGGGGACAAGAGCGCGTTCGCGGTCGATATCGTGCGCCGCATCCTCGCCGCGGAAGAGGAGACCGGCACCGGCGACCTTCTCGACGAATACGCCGTCCACGAATTTCTTGAGGGCTTCGACGAGCTCTCCCACCGGGATATTATCAGGATCACCACGGAGCTTTTCAAACGCGGGGAATTCGCCTCAGCGGAAGATGTCCTCGGCAATCTGAAAGGGAAGATGTCAGATGAAGACCTCAAGATGGCCGCGCCGTACATCAAGATCGGCTGCGACAGCAGCGGGTTCGTTTACAGGGGCAAGCTTCGCGACGCGCTGTTGAACGGTGCCGGGATCGCCGGAGAAAAGGCGGAGGTGCTGGTTAAGGAAGCCTACGGGGACAAGCTCGGCGGCCCGGGTGATACGGCCCCGGGGCAGGTGCTGGGGGCGTTCCTCGACGAGAGGCTCGGGTTGTCGGAAAGCGGCCTCGCTGATGAGGTGCTGACGGTGAGAAATATCTCCCACGACCTGGGGAACATGCTTAACGGCGTTGCGCATTTCTACGGGGACGTTGCGGCAAGCAAAAGATCAGACGACCGTTTGGACGATCTGCGCACGCTCTGCAAAGCTGTTTCGACGAATGCCTATGACCTTATCGCTTCCGCAGGCTACTCGAAAATGTACTCAGAAGTAGGGGATAAGGCAGCCATGAAAGGATCCCTGGACACTTTCAAGGGACATGCCGGAGCATTGATAGAGGCGCTCGGGGAGCTTCTGAAGGATAAGAACATGACACTGCTTTCCGGTATCGTTGCCGAACGCCACCCGGATAAGGACAGGACCCGGATCGAGGATATCTGTAAGGGAATAATCCTCGTGCTGTCCACGAACTTTGATATTCCCGGCGACGGGCATTCAAAGCCGGTAGCGGAGGACCTGGGCGAGCTTCTGAGGATAGCCGTTTCCGTGGAATACGGGCCAAAGAACATGGCCGGGTGCGTGAAGTGGGACTGTGCCGAAAATATCCGGCTTTCGAAGTGGAACGAGGGCGAGCTTTTCAGGGTATTCGTCAACATACTGAGAAACGGCGCCGAAGCGATGAAAGAAGCCAGGGCCGCCGGCACGTTGACCGCCGAGGCGGAAGTGAAGATCAGCGCGCGCGCGGAAGGCCGCGACGCCGTGATCAGGATATACAACAACGGTCCGCACATACCGGAGGATAAGGTGATCGCGTTTAATATGGGCAAACCGGTCAGCTCAAGCAAAGGCAAGGGACGCGGCACAGGGCTTGACAACGTAAGAAAACTCATCAATGATAATCACGGCGAAATCCAGGTCCGGAACGAACCCGGCGAAGACGGAAGAGGCGTCACGTTCACGATCTACCTGCCGGTTGCCGCGCGGTCAGCTGCTGAGGCTGTAAGCCAGGATATGGCGTTAGATGTAAGGGTCGACCCGGAACTCCTCGACATTTTACTGGGATATCCGGAATGGCAGAAACCTTTGTGGGAGAAGGCTTTTGAAGACGCAAAGGAGACCATTGCCGCCCTGCCTAAGGATATGCTGTTGGACGCCATAGAACGCATCGCCAAAGCATCAGGACGTATCGACGGATCAGCGCCTTTAAGCTGGAGCGATCTTTCAAAAGAAGTCTGTATTTCGCGTTATTATGGAGAGGGCACCGCTAAGGATGTCTTCCGGGTGGAGTTTAAGACGAAAAGCGGCAAGCAAATTCCGCTGGCGTTTAAACTCGAGAAGGGAATGATCGACGAGAAGGAGCTGAAAGATCTGGAACTTCTCAGCAAAAATAAAGTTAAAGCGGTGCCTGTATTCGGCTTTTCACATGAGACCAAAGAGGGCAGAATATGCTACGTCGAAGAGTTTATAGAAGGGAAAACCATCGGGGAATTGGCAGAGCAGGGCATGTTTACGACAGGGGGCACGAAGAAGATCGTTTCCGCGCTATTTTCCATAGCTTCCGGTCTGGACGGAAAAGTCCCGATGGATATCATCCCGAGAAACTTAATTGTCAGGAAAGACACCGGGGAAGTGGTTATGTATGACATAGGTGAGTGGAGATATTATATCGATGGTGAAAACCTGATTCCCGAAGACAGGAGGAACTTTCTCTCAAGGCTGGTAAATTGGTACGGGTTCAGTAACGAACCGGAAAAAAACCATTTTATTTTTGAGGCTATCCGGGAACACAGTTATTTTAAAGGTGAAGAAGGGTTAGATTTTCTACAAGAAGCTAAAAAGGAGCTTTTCAACAGCGGCTCTGACGCGGAGGAGGCGTTACTTGCGAAGAGCCTTTGTTCATATCTGGCAACAGTCGAAGCCGAACGTGGACAGCCGGCTGCCGCGTCGGTTGCGGGCGAGGAGGCCAGGGCGCTTGTCGACGAGCAGGTCGACTCTGCCGCGGAGGCTGTTTGTGACCTTCGATGCGGGGTTGTGGACTGGGTTATTACGCCGGTGAACGAAGATATGGCGTCGTTGAAAGCGGCCATTGACTCGAAGACGGGCAGGAAGCTCAGGAAGGATTACGGCCTGGAGACGATAATGAGGGAATACGCGTACCGGGGCGATTGCAGCGACGAGGTCCTTTTGCATCGCCTCGAGAGCGTTTTTGAAGGGGTGCTCCGCGAAATGATGGACCGGAAATATTCCGGTAAAAAACCCCGGGCCCTGGCGTACGTTCCCTCGGAGAAGGAGAAGTATGATATAGCCGTGAAGGCCCTGGAAAACGCTTATAACAGCAGCCCCGAATTCAATGCTCTAAGGGGCAGGATAACGTTAATAAAAGAAGAGAACATCCCCGCCAACGGCATGGTCGACGAGGTCATGCACGTCGCGCTGGGCAAGATGCTGCTTAACTATGAAAGGGTCAGAAAAGACGATTACGGAAAAGGCGCGAAGTTCAACCCGGAAGCGGAGAAGCGCCTGAAGAGGTTCCTTAAGGCCCTTGTCGAAGATCCCTCGGTCATAGACGAGGACCCGGACATTATAAAGCACATACTGGACGGCGTTAAGGCGTTGAGCCTGAGGCCGCTGGATTTCAGTGAAATAGAGGACTACGCGGAGGCGCAGTACGAGACGGTGGTGGCGCTGTAAAGGGGGGTGTTTGGGGTCAGACCTCGTTACAGCGCAAATTGCGTCCGGCATAGAGAAAGATCCATATCAATGCTTTGGTGCTGTCGATCTAAAGCCGCACTACGTTATCAAGATCCTTCTTATAAACATTGCGCGTGTCAAATATCAACCTGCTGTTTTCCCTTATCAATCGATAGTCGACATCGGAGTGGGCAGTGGTTAGTATGACGCAGTCATATTTGCGCAACGCGCGTTCGGACAGGGATACCCTTTTGGTGTTGATCCCGCCTATCCTTAAATAGGGGAAGAGCGGATCGTAATAGTCCACCGCGCCGGCCCGTTTTTGTTTCAGGACGTCGATAATGTCCAGAGCCGGCGATTCCCTCAGATCCTTGACGTCTTTCTTGTACGCCACCCCCAGGATCAGGATCTTCGCTTTTTCGATGGAAATATCTCTGTCTCTTAACAGCTTCTCAACTCTCCATACGACATGGGACGGCATGAAATGGTTCAGGTCGGCCGCGAGATCGATCATCTTCGTCTTGAAGCCGAGCTTATTCGCTTTCCAGGAAAGGTACATCGGGTCGCAGGGGATGCAATGTCCGCCGATCCCCGGTCCCGGGTAAAAGGGCATGAAGCCGAAGGGCTTGGTCTTTGATGCTTCGATCACCTCCCACATGCTTATCCCCATACGCTCGCACACCAGCGCGAACTCGTTGGCCAGGGCGATGTTAACAAGGCGGAACGTATTTTCGTACAGCTTCGCGGTCTCGGCCACTTCGGGGCTGGAGACGACGAACACTTTGTTTATGATCTTTGAATAGAGGTTCTTTGCCATCCGGCCGGATTTTGAAGACAGTCCTCCCACGATCTTGGGTATCTTTGTGATAGGGAACTTCTTGTCGCCGGGGTTGACCCTTTCTGGGGAAAAGGCCAGGAAGAAGTCCTTTTCTTCCTCCAACCCCGAGCTTTTGAATATCGGCAGGGCGACCTCGCGGGTCGTCCCGGGAAATGACGTGCTCTCCAGGATGATCAGTTGGCCGGCCCTTAAATGTTCCCGAATAGTCTCGCTGGCTTTTACTACGTATGAAATGTCGGGGATCTTTACTTTTTTCAGCGGAGTGGGCACGCATACGATGATCACGTCAGCGTCCGCCAGGACCTTTTCGTTCGAAGTGGGCAGGAACCCGTTCTTTTTGACCAGTTTCAGGACATCCCCCGGCTCCACATCGACGATGTATTTTTCGCCCTTTTTGAGCTTTCTGATCCGGGATGGACTGGTGTCCAAGCCATATACGAAATAGCCTTTTTTTCCGAACTCGACCGCCAGCGGCAATCCCACATAACCGAGTCCGATGACGCAGATCTTCGCGCTTTTTTGTTCTATCTTTTTTTTCAGTATTGTAGCGTGAGTCATTTGATTCCTCCCTTGCTCCGGATTTCCAAAAAACCCCGCTTTCCCGCCCGCGGGGACATGTAATAGCCGGACAGTAAATATATTTTAGCGTCATTGGCGTAGGTCTTCAAGAACTTCTTTTTTTTGGGGGAGGAAAGCTAAGAAAAACCGCGGGGTCAAGAAAAACAGCGGGGTAAGGTCTTGAATTTTTAATTTAGGCAAAATTCAAGACCTGACCCCGCTTTCTTTTCTTTGTAAGGGACAATTCCAGGTTGATATTCGATACGCGCAACGTTTATAAGAAGGATATGGATAACGTGGTGAGGCTTTAGGTTCGCCCCGAATAGGCGGGGCTTTCCAGCCCCGCAAAAGATTCGTAGTTCATAGTTCGGGTAAAATTGTAGGGGCAGGCCCCTGTGCCTGCCCCTTGGGCTGCGGCTACGTTTCTTATATGCCGTTAAGGTTCAAAAAAGCTGGACGGATTTGGTTGACATTTGGGTGTTTTGGGAGTATACTACGTATGCAAGCTTGTTTAGTGGTGTTGGTGTAAATATGTTAGGAATAAGTATCGG
>JAUWWB010000097.1 GCA_030617085.1 Candidatus Omnitrophota bacterium | reverse complement strand
GGCTATTCCGCCAGGGAGAAGTTCCTCGGGGAAGAGAGGGCGCGGGAACTTGAGAAGATGGTCATGCTCGGCCTGATAGATTCCAACTGGAAAGAGTATCTGAGGGAGATAGACGACCTCAGGGAAGGCATATCCTGGCGGGCATACGCGCAGAAAGACCCTCTCGTCGAGTTCCAGCACGAGGCTTTCCGGATGTTCACGGAGCTCATGATAAAGATAGACGAGCAGACGGCCGAGCGGATCATGAAGATATCCGCCATGGAGGAACAGTACAGGAAAAGCGTTTTCCGTCCCGAGAAGGAGACCTTCCAGCACAGGGGATATTCCGCGATCGGCGCCACCTCCGCCGGGCAGGATACGGTATATGATAAGGCCCCCACAACCGCCCCGGCGGAAGTTTTTGCCCCCCCTGTTCGGGAAGAGGAAGGCACGTACCACCGGGCCGCCCCTAAAGTCGGCCGCAACGACCCCTGTCCCTGTGGGAGCGGGAAGAAGTATAAGAAGTGCTGTGGGAGGTAGGGGTATTGTTTAATGAAAAAAATCCTCAAAAACATATCTCTTGCTGCTTTGTCGGGGGTTCTGGGGTTTTTGGCGTTCCCGCCTTTTGAATTTGCTTTCCTGGGGTGGGTGTGTCTGGTTCCGCTTTTGCTTGTTGTCAGGTCTTCGAGCCCGAGAGGTACTTTCTTTTATCCTTTTTTGTCGGGGGTGGTGTTTTTCGGGGGGCTTTTGTACTGGCTCGTGAACGTGACCGTGCCCGGGACAGTGGTGCTCGTGCTTGTCCTTTCCGTTTTTTACGGGCTTTTCGGCGTTATCGCGGGGTATGCTTTAAAGTATTCAATGGACCTTTTCCTGCTTCCCTTCGCGTGGGTGGTGCTTGAGTACATACGGAGCAATCTTTTTACGGGCTTCCCCTGGGGGCTTCTCGGATATTCGCAGTATAAAAACCTTAACCTTATCCAGATAGCCGATATTACCGGCGCGTACGGCGTTTCCTTCCTTCTGGTCGCTTTTAGCGCGGCGGTGTTCGCTTTGCTGATCCGCTCTAAAAGAAAGATCGCCTATGTGACGTTCGCGCTGCTTTTCCTGATAGCGGCAACGGTTTACAGCGCCCATAAATCCAGCAACTACTACATCTGGGGCAGCACGCGGCTGAGTGTCGTTCAGGGGAACATCCCGCAGCGGTATAAATGGGACGCGGGATCCGCGGAGAGTATCATCGAGGAATACCGCGGCCTGACAAGAAGAGCGGCCGAAGATGATCCGGATATGATAATATGGCCGGAGACGTCTTACCCGTACCTTGCCGAAGACCGGGATAACCCGGCCGGCCAGATCGGCGCCCTTGCCTCGGAGTTGAAAACCCCCGTACTGGCCGGAATAGTTTTCGCCGAAGGCGATACGTATTACAACAGCGCCGTTCTTTTCGATGATAAAGGGGATGCTATCGATATTTACCGCAAGACGCATCTTGTGCCGTTCGGGGAGTATATTCCATTTGAAGAACGATTGTCTTTTCTAAGGGATTACGTAGACAAACCCATAGGTGATTTTGGAAAAGGCAGGGAATACACCCTTTTCCCTCTAAAGTCGGTGACAACCGGAGCGGCGAAGGGGGTGCGGACGCGCAGGGCAAATTTTTACAAGTTTGGCGTGTTGATTTGCTTCGAGGACATATTTCCTTATGTCGCGAGAGAGTTCGTCCGAAACGGGGCCAATTTTCTTGTCAACATGACCAACGATGCGTGGTTCGGCGATACGGCCGCCGCCAGGCAGCACCTGCAGGCATCGGTTTTCAGGGCGGTGGAGAACAGGGTGCCGGTAATACGCGCCGCCAATACCGGTATCTCCTGTTTCGTGGATTCAACCGGCAAGATACTCTCAAGCGTAGAATCGGAAGGGAAAGAGACATTCGTCAGCGGGTTCGCTACGGATAACGTGGACGTTCACGCCGGTCGATCCCATTATACGCTATATGGCGACGTCTTCGTGTATTTCTGCGCTTTCATGATGATCTCCATTTTCGCCGCGACCGGCTTGTTCTTGAAGAGAAAAGAACGCGGATGATCCCCCTTCGGGCTAAAAGCCCGTACCCCCCATTGTCATTCCCGCGAAGCTTGTCCCCGCGAAAGCGGGGAGCGGGAACCCACCCCACATGTCATCCCCGCCCCGCATCAAGTAATACCACTTTTTTATCTCAACGGTTTGCATTAGCATGAGAGTAAAGGTAAAATAATAAAAGAGCAAAGACAAAAAATATCAAATTCATCCAGTCAGGAAAGCTCTAACGTATCACACAGGGGGCCGGAGATGCCATTTTCAAAACCTTCCTTCTTTACGATAATTGCCGCGGCTATCCTGTGTTTGTGCCCTGTTTCTGTCTCTTACGCGGATATCCTTGTAATGAGAAACAACGACCGCGTGAAAGGCGTAATAGTAGAGGATTACAAAGACAGGATCGTGATCCGCACGGTAGAAGGGGAGAAGCAGATAATGAAGAAAGACATAAGGCGGATCATGTTCGACATGGAAGAGCAGAACCTTACCAGCCTTGGTGATTTTCACCAGGATATGGGTAGATACATTGAAGCCTATTACTATTACGAAAGGGCCCTGGAGGTAAACCCTGATTATAAAAAGGCAAGAGAAGGGTTTAACTACGTGGGAGCTTACCTGCACCAGACCGGCCGGAGGTTGAAACTTGACCATATCCGGAGGCGCCAAGAGGAGGAAAGGTGGAAGGAGGGCGTTCCCCTCCCCGCCGAGAGCGCTCAAGTGAAACAGGTAAGAGACAGCCTGGGTATAGTACTGAAAGACGTCAAAGGAACGTTTGAGATCGCCGACGTAGTGCCTGACTCGCCGGCGGTAAAGGCAGGGATCAGAAAAGGGGACATCTTACTGGCCACATGGGGAAGAAATATCAGCTACATGCGCCCCGGAGAGGTCATGGCCAAACTGGTCAACTCCGGCATCATGGATGTCCGGGCGACGATCGAACGCTCTTTCATGTTGGAGCTGGGGAATAGTTCCATAAATTACAGCGATCTGCTCGGAGCTCAGCTGCGTTATTCGGAAATGGAAGGGCTGATGGTCGAAAAGGTAGTCGCCGGAGGAGCCGCGGAGGCGGCCGGCATAAAGGAAGGGGACATCCTGCTCGAGATCCAGGGCGAATCGACCAGATACATGCCGTTTAAGGACGTGGCACGAATAATAAATTCCAGAAAAAGGGATACCCTTTCCTTGAAGATAAAAAGAGACGTGGTAGTGTGGAAAGAACAGCCAAAATAAGCTCAAAATACCGGAGGGGTAGATGATCGCCAGAAGAAAGAACAGGAGGAAAAGGTATATAATTGACGTTGGATTTCAGTTGAAATATATCGGATACTTCCTTCTGTTCCTGTACGCCGGCGCGGCGATCGCGGGTTACACCGTGTACTATACGACCTGGATGACCCTGGGAGAAAAACTGGCCAACGTGTATCCCACGAGCAGGCTGGTGTATATATTACGCGACGGGAACATCATCCTTCTACTAAGGCTCCTTCTGATCACCCCGCTCATCATCCTTGTGGGGATCATCCTCTCCCACAGGATAGTCGGTCCCGCTTACAGGATAGGTAAATATATCGATTCATTGAGGGCGGGCGATTACTCCCAGGGCCTGACGCTGAGGAAACGCGACGCATTGAAGGAACTGGCACTAAGGCTGACCCAGCTGTGCTACAAGCTGAGGGAAGATACCGAAAAAAGGAACAAGACAGTCGAGGACCTTGTGGGATCCCTTAAGAAAAAAAACCTGACCCCCGAGATCCTTGAAGAAATAAGAACCAAATTAAAAGTATTATAGGCCTGAATTTTATGGAATCCCACCCCTCCACACCCCAACCTGGCAGAAACCAACCAGGTTGACATGTCAACCTGGTTACTTTCTGCCAGGTTGATTTGGCGGCAAGCCCCCCCAACGAATAGGCGGGACATTCCCCCGCTTTCGCGGGGGCAGGCTCTGTCCCGCATCTTGGTGCCCATTTGCACAACCCTGCCGCGATTTTACGTAATCCTTTAGCTCAGAGAAGTGGATTAGACGACTGTGCCCTATTCGAGTGTAAGCCCTTAGTTCAGTCGCAAAGGGCGAGAGCCCCAAAAATGTAGCCGCAGGCTTTAGCCTGCGCCCGCCGAAGGCGGAAAAGCCCGGATACAGCCGACCTACACGCCTAAGGCGGGCGGCTACATTTTTTAACCTGGCAGAATGTAACCAGGTTGAAATGTCAACCTGGTTACATTCTGCCAGGTTAAAGTGGTAAGAGTACAGAAAAGAGGTAATTTCTTTCAAAAGATTTGCGCTGTGGCGAGGTTTGAGCCCAAATGTTGCTAACCCCAAATGTTGCTACGGGCAGCATAAAGTGACTTGATAATATGACGACGGGCTTACCCACCG
>JAUWWB010000008.1 GCA_030617085.1 Candidatus Omnitrophota bacterium | reverse complement strand
CGTTCGTCGTGCAGCTTTTCAAAATACCATCCACCTCCATGTGTCCCACGCTGCAACCGGGTGACAGGATATTCGTGAACAAGTACACCTACGGCGCCAGGGTTCCCTTTACGGATATCAGGGTGCCGAAAAAAAGATCCCCCGAGACCGGGGACATCGTCGTATTCCTGTCCCCTATCGAAAAAAAGAAATACCTCGTAAAGCGTTATATCGCCGGCGCGGGGGATACCGTGATGATAAGTGACGGTGAACTTTACGTGAACGCTGAGAAAGTGGAGAGCACACCTTTCATGCGGTTTTTCTATTACAACCGCGGGGAGTACGGCGCGGAAGACCGGGTTGTCCACGTCCCCGAGGGGCATTTTTTCGTGCTGGGAGACAACAGCGCCAATTCCATGGATTCCCGGTACTGGGGTTTTGTCCCCGAAAAGAACCTCGTAGGCAAGGTCTTCCTCATACACTGGCCGGTGAAGAGGATTCAGATGATAAGGGAAGGAGATTGATTGTGACCCGTGACCCGTGACCCGTGTCCCGTACACGAGTCACGGGTCACGGGTCACGGGTCACGAAAAATGAACTGGGCCAACCGTTTGACCATATGCCGGATAATATTTGTTCCGGTTTTTATCACGGCTGTCCTGTATTTGAGGCTGGACGTGGCTTTCGTGGTGTTCATGGCCGCCGTGATCACGGACGGGCTGGACGGCTATCTGGCGCGGACGCGCAAAGAGAAGACGAAGTTCGGCACGATAATGGACCCGATAGCCGATAAGCTGCTTATCGGAAGCGCGTTCATAAGCTTCAGCCTGGTGACGGGCCTGCCCGAGCATCTCAAAATGCCCGTCTACGTCCCGATAGTCGTTATCAGCAGGGATGTGATAATCCTGCTGGGGGGGATGATCATGTACCTGCTTGCGGGGGACATAAAAGTCAGGCCCACGGTTCTCGGGAAAGTGACGACGTTTTTTCAGATGTTCACCATCATTTCCGTGCTGCTAAACTTTATTTACTCAAGCTGGATGTGGAATATCACGGTAGCGCTTACCGTCATTTCCGGCCTTGATTATGTCAGGATAGGATCCGGTCAGATCAATGAAAAACTATAACCCCGTTCCAACAATAAGTATCGCGGGCAGGCCCAATGTCGGCAAGTCGTCTCTCTTCAACCTCCTGCTGGGCCAGCGGCGCGCGGTTGTAGTCGAACAATCGGGAACGACCCGGGACAGGGTCGAAGCCGTCCTTCACATGGGCAAGTTCTGCGTCAAGATCGTGGACACGGGGGGCTATCTCGCCGAAGAAGGGGACGAGCTCTCGAGACAGGTCAAGGACCAGATATACAGGGCGATGGAGGAAGCCTCCATAATACTCATGGTGACCGATACTATAGAGGGGGTTTCTCCCGCCGACAAAGAAGTGGCGTCTCTTTTGAGGAGGTTCAGCAAACCCGTTATCCTGGTGGCGAACAAGACCGATAATGACAGGCTCAAGGCCGACGCGCTTGAGTTCTATCAACTGGGCTTCGGGGAGCCGGAGGAGATTTCCTGCCTGCACAGAAGGGGCATACGCAAGCTCAGAAGGCGCATACTGGAATCCGTCGAAGGTATCGCCCGGCCTCTCGAGGAGGAGGGGGCGAGGTACCTGAAAATAGCCGTCGTGGGCAGGCCGAACGTCGGGAAATCATCTTTCGTGAACAACCTGCTGAAGCGCAAACGCGTCATAGTAAGCGATATCCCGGGGACCACGAGAGATTCTATCGATACGCACTTCAGCTGTGAAGGCGACGAATACATATTGATCGATACCGCCGGCCTCCGCCACAGGCGGAAAGTCAGGACTGTGGTCGACTCTTACAGCATGATGCGGTCCAGGGAATCCATAAAAAGGGCGGATGTGGTGGTCCTGCTGCTTGACGCCGCCGACGGGGTGACAAGAGACGATATCGGCATACTGGATTTCATAGAAGAGAACGGCAAGGCATGCCTCATACTTGTCAACAAGTGGGACCTGGCGGAGCGCGCCGGCGATATTTCGATGGATGATTACAGAAAGCACCTTGTTTACGCCTCCGCCTGGCTCAGCAGGTTCCCGATATCGTTTGTCTCTTCAATAACGGGGGAAAACGTTGTCAGCAGCCTTTCCATGGTCAAGGTCCTTGATTCGAACCTTGACCTTAAGGTCTCCACGTCCTTCCTGAACAGTATCTTTGAAAAAGAAGACCCCTCAAGGGTCCCGGTCCCCAGGAGAAAAAAAAGGCCCAATTTCCTTTATATCGTCCAGAGCAGCCAGAGGCCTGTCGAGTTCAAATATTTTGTCAACGACCCGTCAAGTGTTGCTCCTTCGCATCTAAGCTTCATAGAAAACCAGCTGCGGTCCAATCTGCCGCTTTCGGGGATCCCGGTAAAAGTACTGATAAGAAGATCAAGGAAGGAAAAGAAATGATATACATCGCACTTTCGGTTGTCGCGGCTTACCTTGTCGGGGCTGTCCCGACGGCGTATATTTTCGGCAGGATGCTCAAGGGTATCGATATCCGGGAACATGGCAGCGGCAACGTCGGGGCTACGAACGTTGTCCGGACAGTGGGGCTGGTCCCCGGTATTATCGTATTCATACTGGATTTTTTGAAGGGTCTGGTGGTTGTTACCGTCATACCGGTGGTGTGCCTGCAAAGGTTCGTCCCCGATCTGGCGGCGTCCTACGGCTATACTTATATCCTGCTGGCCGTTGCGGCCATCTCCGGGCATATCTGGCCGGTCTTTTTAAAGTTTAAAGGCGGCAAGGGGGTGGCGATTACGGCAGGAGTGATGGCGGGGCTTGCCCCCTGGATCTTCCTGGGATGTCTTGGAATATGGATAGTCATATTCGCGATCTGGAGATATGTTTCGCTTGCTTCGATCACAGCCGCGACCGCGCTGCCGATCCTGGCTGTCGCGACGGGGAAAAGAATAGATTTTGTTATTTTCTGCGCCGTGTTATGTCTTGTAGGGGTCTATGCGCACAGGGGGAACATTAAACGGCTGATCGGGGGCACAGAGCGAAAATGTTAAGAGAACAAAAGCTAGACCTTCCTTTATATTGACTATAAAAAACATATATGTTAAACTTTAAAAGTTATCATGATTAAAGTAAGTGTCATAGGAGACGGGGGTTGGGGGACCGCGTTGGCCCTTTTGTTGCATGGTAAGGGGGTCGATACCGTTCTATGGAGCGTGTCCCCGGAATATGCCGAATATCTCGATAAAAAAAGGGAAAATACCAAATTTCTCAAGGGAATTTCCCTGCCGCGCGACCTGAAGATAACAGCCGATGATTCCGTGGCTAAAAGCGCGGAATACGCTTTTTTTGTCGTTCCCTGTGAATATTTACGCCCGGTTGCCGAAAGGTTAGCCGGCGCCGGTTTCAGCTATATCCTCAGCGCTGCCAAGGGGATAGAGAACGGTTCCTTGAAACGGCCTTCGGAAATATTGGCGGAATATTTTCCGCATGACCGGATCAGCATCCTGTCCGGTCCGAGCATCTCATTCGAAGTGGCGCGAAATATCCCCACAACGGTAGTCGTCGCCTCCACCGGTCCGTGGAAGAAAGATATCCAGCAGCTGCTCATGACCGACCGCTTCCGCGTGTATACCTCGGGTGATGTGGTGGGCGTCGAGATCGGGGGCGCTTTGAAAAATGTCATCGCGATAGCCGCCGGCATTTCTGACGGCCTGGGCTTCGGGACCAATTCAAAGGCCGCGCTTTTGACCAGGGGGCTTGCCGAGATAACGAGGATCGGTGTAAAGATGGGCGGCGAGAGCTCGACTTTCAGCGGCCTGAGCGGCATAGGGGACCTGGCAACCACCTGCATCAGCACCTACAGCAGAAACCGCTGCTTCGGGGAACAGATCGGCAGGGGCAGGAAGATAAGCGAGGTCCTTGGCGAAACGGAAAAGGTCGTAGAAGGCATCGCCACCTGCAGATCGGCCCATCAGCTCGCGAAAAAATACGGCGTCGAAATGCCAATAACCCAAAAGGTATACGAAGTTCTCTACGAGGGCAAGAACCCCGGTGTCGCCGTAAATGAACTCATGACTCGCGAGCCGAAGGAGGAGGATTACGAGTAAGTCGGGACGTGGCGCAGTCTGGTTAGCGTACTAGTCTGGGGGACTAGGGGTCGCCGGTTCGAATCCGGCCGTCCCGACCACTTTCGTAGTAAAGGTGGTACCATAGGGCATGGCGCACGGGGCATGGTGCATGGCGTTACTAACTTACCCCCTGCCCCGTGCGCCATGCCCTATGCACCTTACTAAATGTCTTAGCGCTAAGGGGATCATGAAAAAAGTAAACATAGGCTTGATCGGCCTTGGGACGGTGGGTAGGGGCGTGTATGATGCCATTACCTGTAACGGGGATCTGATCGCTCGGAGGACGGGCGTTTCCGTCGCGATCAGGGGGGTCTGCGACGAGGACAAAAAAGCGCTGAAGGGCATCGATCTTCAGGGCGGCGCGGTGAAGGTGTGCACCGCGGATGAGCTCATCAAGGACAGGCATATTGACATCATAGTCGAGCTTATCGGCGGCGTGGATTCGGCGAAGGAGATCATCCTCAGCGCTTTGCGTAAAAAGAAGCATGTCGTCACCGCCAATAAGGCGCTTCTTTCCGGACACTGGAAAGAGATCTTCGGCGCGGCCTCCGAGAACGGGGTCTTCGTCAATTTTGAAGCCAGCGTGGGCGGGGCTATCCCCGTTATCAGGACTTTGCGCGAGAGCTTTGTGGCCGATAGGATCGATACCATCTACGGCATCCTGAACGGGACCACGAATTTTATCCTTAGCATGATGGCCATGACCGGTTGTTCCTTCGACGAAGCCCTAAAGATCGCGCAGGAAAAAGGCATCGCGGAAGCCGACCCCGGGCTTGATATCAGCGGCAAGGACAGCGCCCACAAACTGGCGATACTCGCGCTGCTCGGTTTCGGGATGGATGTTTTCTGCAATGATGTTTACACGGAAGGCATCACCCACATAGGCCCGCAGGATATGCGGAACGCTGCCCGCCTGGGCTACAGCATAAAGCTTCTTGCCATAGCAAAAGATACCCCCGACGGCGTCCAGCTCAGGGTCCATCCAACGCTGATCATGGCGTCCCATCTTCTTTCGGGTGTCAGGGGGGCGGATAACGCTATTTTTGTCAAAGGGGATTTGATGGGGGAGTCCCTTCTTTTTGGTAAGGGCGCCGGCAGAAAGCCCACGGCGAGTTCCATTGCCGGGGACATCGTCGAGATCGCCAGGCACGTCGCGTTTTTCGGGAATAATAACCCCGTGCCGTATAACCTGAATTACGCTTCCGGCGAAAAAAGCGTCAGCCCGATGGAGGAATTGTTCATTTCCTATTACCTGAGGTTTTCCGTAATCGATAAACCCGGCGTTCTGGCCGGAATATCCTCGATCCTGGCGAAATACAATATAAGCATAGCCAGTGTCTCCCAGGAAGAGAGAAAAGCCGGGGAGACTGTCCCCGTGGTCATATTGAACCACAGTGCAAAAGAAGGCGACATGCGCAAGGCCATCGCCGAAATAGATGAGCTGGAGTACGTCACCGATAAGACGGTTGTCATCAGGATGGAGGAGTTTTAGGTCGGAGTGGCCCAATTGCACGTATGGGCAGGCCCCTGTGCCTGCCCTGTTGGTTCGGAGTGGCCCAATTGCACGTGGGGGCAGGCCCCTGTGCCTGCCCTGTTGGTTCGGAGCGGGGGGCTCCCCCCTTTCCGAATAGGCGGGGCATTCTTGCCCCGCATCGTTGAGACGATAGACGGAGGGTGAAAGACAATGGGTGTTATTGAACGTTACAGGGATCTTCTTCCGGTAAGCGAAAAAACGCCGGTGATCGATCTGGAAGAAGGGAGTACGCCGCTCATTAAGGCCGATCCTGTCGCTGAGATGATAGGGCCGGGCTACAATGTTTGGTTAAAGTGCGAAGGGCTTAATCCCACGGGCAGTTTTAAGGACAGGGGGATGACCGTTGCCGTCTCCAAAGCGGTGGAGGAAGGGTCAAGCGCGGTGGCCTGCGCGTCCACGGGAAACACCTCCGCTTCCGCGGCGGCCTACGCGGCAAGGGCGAAGATAAAATGTATCGTTGTCATCCCCGAAGGGGCCATTGCCCTCGGCAAACTGGCCCAGGCGCTGATACACGGGGCGCGCGTGATAGCCATAAGGGGAAACTTTGACGACGCGCTGGGCATAGCCCGGGAGTTGACGGATAAATATCCCGTGAAGCTCGTAAATTCGATCAACCCGTACCGTATAGAGGGACAGAAGACGGCTTCTTTCGAGATATGCGATCATCTGGGGCGCGCGCCTGAGTACCACGCTCTGCCCGTGGGTAACGCCGGGAACATCACCGCGTACTGGAAAGGGTATAAAGAATACAGGGAAAAGGGCAGGACGCATGCCCTTCCGAAAATGCTCGGTTTCCAGGCCGCCGGAGCGGC
This sequence comes from Candidatus Omnitrophota bacterium, assembly GCA_030617085.1. Classification (GTDB taxonomy): domain Bacteria; phylum Omnitrophota; class Gorgyraeia; order Tantalellales; family Tantalellaceae; genus JAUWWB01. Next base: position 10,222 of record JAUWWB010000008.1, on the reverse strand, counting down.
GCCGATAGTGGAGGGGCACGTCATAGAACATCCGGAGACGCTGGCTACCGCCATAAGAATAGGCAACCCCGCAAGCTGGAAGCAGGCTGAAGAGGCCCGGGACGAATCCGGAGGGCTGATCGACAAGGTCACCGACGACGAGATCATAGAGGCGTACAGGCTTCTCGCCGGAGAAGTGGGCGTTTTTGTCGAACCCGCTTCGGCGGCAAGCGTAGCGGGCATCTTGAAAAAGGCAAAAGAAGGATATTTCCGCTCGGCGGATGAGCCGGTCCCTCAAAAAAGGGATATCGTCTGCGTGCTGACCGGCCACGGCCTGAAAGATCCCGACAGGGCCATCAAGTGCGTGGAGCAGCCGCCGGTGGTCGAGGCGAAGCTGGAGGATGTGGTGCGGGAGGCGGGGTTGTGATAGTTCGTAGTTCAGGGTGCTAATAACCACTACGAACAACGAGCTACGAACTACGAACTAAAAAAGGGTAACCATGAAATACGTAGTACTGGTCCCCGACGGCATGTCGGGGTTGCCGCTTGAGGAGCTTAATGACCGTACCTGCATGGAAGTGGCGCATGCCCCGAACATGGACATGATCGCGAGAAAAGGCGTCGCGGGCATGGCGCAAAACGTCCCCCGCGGGATGACGCCTGCCAGCGACGTGGCTAACCTTTCAATACTGGGATATGACCCGCGGAAATATTATTGCGGGCGGGGTCCCCTGGAAGCCGCGAACCTTGGTGTGGACCTTACCGAAAACGACGTCGCTTTCCGGTTCAATACGGTGACGGTGTCCGGCGACAGGATGGCAGATTACAGCGCCGGACATATTACGACGAAGGAAACAGCCGTCCTTGTGGAGCTTTTGAACAAGGAGCTCGGCAGCGAAAGGTTCCGGTTCTATACCGGGACGAGCTACCGGAACCTCCTCATGGTGCGTTGCGACTCCCCGGAGGAGGCGGAGGTGCTGTCAAAAGTGCGGTGCTATCCACCGCATGACATACTGGATAAGCCCGTTTCCGGGCACCTTCCGAAGGAGCCCGCCCTGGTGGATCTGATGGAGCGGTCAAAAGGCATATTGAGGGGCCATGATATCAACAAGGTGCGGATCGACCTGGGGCAGAATCCCGCCAACATGATATGGGTCTGGGGCCAGGGCAAGAAACCCGAGATACCCGGATTTGAGGACAGTTTCGGCATCTCGGGCGGTATAATATCCGCGGTGGACCTTCTTAAGGGTCTGGGGCGCGTGCTCGGGTTTGAAGTAGCCGAAGTCCCGGGCGCGACGGGGTATTACGATACGAATTATGAAGGCAAGGCGGAGGCGGCCCTTGATATACTCAAGAGGCGGGATATGGTCTTCGTCCATGTCGAAGCCACTGATGAGGCGGGGCATAACGGAGATATCAAGGCGAAGATAAAGGCGATAGAGGACTTCGACAAAAAGATCACGGGCAGGATCATCGGGGCGCTTTCCGAAAGGGGCGATCACAGGGTGCTGCTCCTACCGGACCACCCGACGCCGATAAAGAAAAGGACCCATACGGCCGACCCGGTGCCCTTCGCGATGTGCGGCAGGGGGATCAGCCCGGACGACGTCACGGTGTTCACCGAAAGGTCGGCAAAGGCCGGAAGCCTGGGGCTGATCAAGGGGGCGGAACTGATGGGGTTGATGCTTAGTTCGGAGTTCGGAGTGAGTGACCCCGGGCATGCTGAAAAAAAGGTGACAAGATGAGAACAAAAGGGATCATTGTCCAGAAATACGGCGGGAGCAGTGTGGCCGATCCGGGGAAGATCATGGGGGTGGCCAGGAGGGTCGCTGCCTGCGGGAAGAAAGGGTATGACGTAGTCGTCGTGGTTTCGGCGCTCGGGGGGACGACCGACGAGTTACTGGACCTTGCCGGGCAGATCAGCAAGAGGCCCTCGGAGAGAGAGCTTGACATGCTCATGTCCACCGGGGAACAGGTCTCGGTCGCGCTTCTGGCCATGGCTCTGCATAACCTGGGGGAGGAGGCGATCTCTTTTACCGGCGCCCAGGTGGGTATTATCACCGATTCCACCCACACGAAGGCCAAGATCATAGATATCAACACCGCCAGGATCGGGAAAGAGCTTAAAAGCGGCAAGATAGTCATCGTTGCCGGGTTTCAGGGCGTCAACCTGGATCAGGATATCACGACTCTCGGAAGAGGGGGGTCGGATATGACGGCCGTTGCCCTGGCGAAAGCACTGAAAGCGAAGATGTGCGAGATATACACCGACGTTAAGGGCGTCTATACGGCCGATCCCAGGATAGTCCGGGGCGCCCGCAAGCTGGACGGCATAAGCTATGAGGAGATGCTGGAAATGGCATCTCTCGGCGCGCAGGTGATGCAGGCAAGGAGCATGGAAGTCGCCGGCAAGTTCAACGTCCCGGTACACGTGAGGTCAAGCTTTTCGAAAGAGGAAGGGACCATGATAACCAAGGAGGTCAAGGCAATGGAAGATGTCCTGGTCCGCGGCGTTACCGCGAACAAAGATGAAGCGAAAGTCACGGTCTGCGATGTTCCCGACAAGCCGGGGGAAGCCAGCAGGATGTTCGAAAGGCTGGCGAAGGCGGATATTAACGTTGACATGATCATCCAGAACGTATCCCGCAGGAAGGCGACGGATATCTCCTTTACGGTGCCGAAAAAAGACCTGCACAAGACGCGGAACGTGGTTGAAAAGGCCGTCAGGGAGATCGGCGCCGGAGGCGTCGAGTACGATGAGAACATTGCCAAGGTATCGGTTGTCGGCATAGGCATGCGCGGCCATTCGGGCGTCGCGGCGAGGATGTTCAGCGCGCTCGCTTCGGAAAAGGTCAACATAAAGATGATATCCACAAGCGAGATCAAGATATCCTGCGTCGTGGGAAAGAAAGAGGCCGACAGGGCCGTGAAGGCGATCCACAGGGCTTTCGGTTTGGGTAAGGGGGTTAGGAAAAGTTAAAGAGGAGATTGGTTACCATGAAAAGGGTTCATATCTACGATACGACACTAAGGGACGGGGCTCAGTCGGAGGGGATATCTTTTACGGTGAAGGATAAGATCAGGATAGCCGAAAAGCTGGATGAGCTTGGCGTGGATTTTATCGAAGGCGGCTGGCCGGGGTCGAACCCGAAAGATGACGAGTTCTTTGAGGAAGCCACCCGCTCCCTGAAGCTCAAGAGGTCCGCCCTCGTGGCTTTCGGCAGCACCCGGCGGGCCGGCGCCGGGACCGCTTCGGACCGCGTCATCAAAAGCCTCCTCAAATCCGGGACGAAGTACCTGACGATCTTCGGGAAGAGCTGGGACCTTCACGTGAAAACGGTCTTGAGGACCACGCTCAAGGAAAACCTCAAGATGATCGAGGATTCCGTCAGGTATCTGAAGAAAAAAGGCCGCCGCGTGTTCTTCGATGCCGAACACTTTTTCGACGGATACAAGGAAAATCCCGGATACGCCATCGACACGCTGAAAGCGGCGTTTGACGGCGGAGCGGAGGTTCTGGTGCTCTGTGATACCAACGGCGGCGCCCTTACCAGTCAGGTCTTCGAGGTCGTCGAGGATGTCGCCGCCCGGATCAAGGCCCCGCTGGGCATCCACGCCCACAACGACGCCGACATGGCGGTGGCAAATTCCATCGCGGCGGTGCAGGCGGGCTGCACGCAGGTGCAGGGGACGTTCAACGGGTACGGGGAGAGGTGCGGGAACGCTAACCTCGTCTCTATCCTTCCGACGCTGAGGTTCAAGCTGGGCCTGGAGTGCCTTGCCGGGTTTGGCTTTAAAGATCTGACGGAAGCATCAAGGTATGTAGCCGAGATATCGAATGTCAGGCCGCAGGACACCCAGCCGTATGTCGGCAAGAGCGCCTTTGCCCATAAGGCGGGTGTCCACGTCAACGCGATCCTGAAGGACAGCAGGACATACGAACATATCGATCCCGCGAAGGTCGGCAACAGGCGCAGGATCCTTATCTCCGAGCTTTCCGGGAAATCGAGCATACTGGGGAAAGCGGGAGAGTTTGAAATGGAGATAGAGAAGACCTCTGACGAGGCCAAAAAGATACTCTCGCGTGTCCAGGACATGGAAAAAGAGGGCTATCACTTCGAGCTGGCCGAGGCGTCGCTTTCGCTGTTAATGAGCCGGGCGGTCGAAGCCGTTAAAAAATATTTCGAGCTGGAGGATTTCAGGGTGATCGTCGAAAAGCGGGGCGACGCCCCGATCGTTTCGGAAGCGACGATAAAGCTCAGGATCGGGGACCAGTTAAGGCATACGGTTTCGCTCGGCGACGGCCCGGTCCATGCCCTGGACCAGGCGCTGCGCAAGTCCCTAATAGAATTTTATCCGTCCTTGAGCGAGATGCACCTTTCGGACTTCAGGGTAAGGGTGCTTGACGAAAAGGCGGCCACCGCGGCCCGTGTCCGCGTCCTCATCCAGTCCCAGGACAGGACCGACTCCTGGTGGACCGTCGGCGTGTCCGTGAACATCATCGAGGCGAGCTGGGAGGCGCTGAAGGACTCGATCGAATACAAGTTCATGAAAGACGCGAAAAAGAAGAAGAAAAGATGACGGATATCCCTACCAGGTATGACCCCCGGAAAATAGAAGAAGAGATCTACGCGTCATGGTCCGGAGAAAATTTGTTTCATGCCGATGAAAAAAGTCCCGGGAAGACCTACGCTATCGTGATCCCGCCTCCCAACGTTACCGGCATACTCCACATGGGGCACGCGCTGAACAACACCATCCAGGACGTACTCATCCGGTGGAGGCGCATGCAGGGGTTCGAGACGCTCTGGATGCCCGGGACGGACCATGCCGGCATAGCGACTCAGAACGTCGTCGAACGCGAGCTCGGAAGGGAAGGCCTTCACAGGGAGGACCTGGGCCGCGACAAGTTCCTGGAAAAAGTCTGGAAGTGGAAAGAGGATTACGGCAGCACCATTATCCGCCAGCTGAAAAGGCTGGGGTGCTCCTGCGACTGGGAACGCGCGCGCTTTACCATGGACGAAGGGCTCTCCAACGCGGTCAAGGAGGTCTTCGCGCGGCTGTACGAGGACGGCCTTATCTACAGGGGGGACTACATCATAAACTGGTGCCCGCGCTGCGGCACGGCCCTCAGCGATGAGGAAGCCGAGCACCACGAGGTGGAAGGGATGCTTTATTACATAAAGTATCCGGTCAAGGGCAGGGACAGGCTTGATAAGGAGAACGAGGACTACATCGTGGTCGCGACCACCCGCCCGGAGACCATGCTCGGGGATGTCGCCGTGGCGGTCAATCCGAAAGACCCACGGTACTCCGGCCTTAAGGGGAAGACGCTGATCCTGCCTATCATCAAACGCGAATTAAGGATAATATTTGACGGGGACGTGGACCCCGAATTCGGGACGGGAGCGCTGAAGGTCACGCCCGCTCACGACCCCGTGGATTTTGAGCTCGGCGCCAGGTACGGCCTGCCGCGCGTAAACGTGATGTATCCCGACGGCAGGATAAACCCCCTCGGTGGTGATTATGAGGGGATGGACAGGTTTGAATGCCGCGAAACGATAATCGAAGACCTGAAAGACAGAAAGCTTTTTGTCAGGGCCGAGAAACACGTCCACGCCGTCGGGCACTGCTACCGGTGCCACACCGTCGTGGAACCGCGTCTTTCCAGGCAGTGGTTCGTAAAGATGAAGCCGCTGGCCGAAGATGCCATCAGGGCGGTCAAAGAGGAAAAGATCAGGTTTTACCCCGATCGCTGGAGGAAAGTCTACCTTGACTGGATGGAGAACATCCGGGACTGGTGCGTTTCACGGCAGATATGGTGGGGGCACCGCATCCCCGTATGGTATTGCAGGGACTGCCTGAAATACGAGAACGTGCGCGACGTTGAGATATCGGGCCCCGGGAAGCCGGGTATATACGTGGGCAAGGAACCGCCCGGTAAATGTCCCGCGTGCGGGGGGACGGACCTGGAGCAGGATCCGGATGTGCTGGATACATGGTTCAGCTCATGGCTGTGGCCATTCTCCACGATGGGCTGGCCCGAAGATACTCAGGAGCTGAAAACGTTCTATCCCACCGACGCGTTGGTCACCGCGCAGGAGATCATATTTTTCTGGGTCGCCAGGATGATAATGGCGGGTCTGAGGTTCCGCGGGGAGATACCTTTCCGTGACGTGTATATCCACGGGACGGTGCGCGACTCGACCGGGACCAAGATGTCCAAATCGCTGGGCAATGTCATCGATCCGCTTGACATCATAAGCGAAGTCGGCAGCGACGCCTTACGCTTCAGCATCATATCCATAACGTCCCAGGGGCAGGACGTCTTCTTGTCGAAAGAAAAGTTCGAGCTGGGGCGCAACTTCGCGAACAAATTATGGAACGCTTCGCGTTACGTCTTGATGAGCCTTGAAGGGACTGACTTATCCGGCGGGATAGATCAGGCCAGGCTGAGCCTCGAGGACCGGTGGATACTTAGCTGTTTGAACGAAACAGCGGAAAAGGTGACGAAAAGCCTCGAGGCCTACAGGTTCAACGACGCCGCTTCCGCCCTGTACGATTTCATATGGCATAAGTACTGCGACTGGTACCTTGAGATCTCCAAGCTTTCCGGCGATAAGGATACCACGGGGAAGGTCCTGGTAAAGGTCCTTAAGGCCGCCCTGCGCCTGCTGCATCCGTTCATGCCGTTCATAACCGAGGAGATCTGGCAGAAAATGCCGGAAAAGACGAGCAAGTGGATCATGACCGCCGAATGGCCGGCTCCCGGCCGGGAAGAGCTGGATAAGTTTGCCGACGCCGCGTCCGTCCGGCAAATGGAAACGCTGATCGGGGTGATCTCCGCCGCGCGCAACGTCAGGTCGTTCTGGAATGTCGAACACTCCGCGAAGGTCGACCTTTTACTAAACGCGGGCGGCCGGGAAGATAAAAAGCTCATCAAGGAAAATACCCGGCATATCGAACAGCTGGCCCGCTGCGAAGTCAAGGCCGTCGGTGAGGATGTCTCCAGACCCGGGCAGTCCGTCTCGGCGCTGGTCGGGAACATAAAGCTCTTTATCCCTCTTGGCGGCACCGTGGACATTGAAAAGGAAAGATCGCGCATAGACAAAAAGATCGCCGACCTCCAGAGGTATCTTGGCGGCATCGAAAAGAAACTTTCAAACAAGTCATTCCTCGAAAAGGCCCCGGAAGACGTAGTCCGGAAAGAAGAGGAAAAAAAGCGCAAGTTCGAGGAGCAGATCAGGAACTTGAGGGAGAATCTTGCCGCGTTTGAGTGAGTAGTTAGTTCGTAGTTCGTAGAAAAATGTAGGGGCAGGCCCCTGTGCCTGCCCTTTGCCTGCGGCCGCGAACACGACATACCACCGAATAGGCGGCCCTGTACCACGCCGGATACAGGGCAAGGCTTTCCTTGCCATGAATCCAACGTGGTTCATGGCTGCCACGCAATGTTGGCTACCCGTGTTGGGTTCGGACTTCGGAGTGAATGGGAGCGAATCTTTTTAACTTTCTAACTGACTCATATGGAGAAACGACTACAGACCGTGCTCGCCCACGCCGGGGTGGCCTCCAGGAGGCGGGCGGCGGAACTTATTGAGAGCGGGATGGTCACGGTGGACGGCCGTCCCGTCATCGAAAAGGGGTTCAGGCTGGACCCGGACAGGCACGAAATACTGGTCAACGGGCGCCCCCTTCCGAAGGAAGAAAAAAAATATTATTTTCTGTTCAACAAGCCGAAGAACGTTATCTCCACGGTAACGGATACCCACGGCCGGAAAAAAGTTGTCGACTATTTCAAAGGGATAAGCGCCCGGCTTTACCCCGTCGGACGCCTGGATAAGGACACCACGGGTATTCTGATCATCACCAATGACGGAAAATTCGCGCACGCTCTGGCGCATCCCGGGTTCGAGATAGAAAAGGAATACACCGTGACGGTAGAGCCCCCCGTTCCGGCAAAGGAAACCCGGAAGCTCGAGCGGGGCGTCGAGATCGAAGGCAAGGTCACCGCGCCGTGTGAGATAAAGCCGGGGAAGAAAACCCCGAAAGGCGCGATATACAGGGTAAAGCTTCACGAAGGCCGCAAAAGGCAGATCAGGCTGATGTTCGAGGCCGCAGGCGCGAAGGTGGTGGCACTTAAACGCACAAGGTACGCCGGCCTGACATTGCGCGGCCTGAAGGAAGGCGAGTACAGGGAGCTTTCGGAGAAAGAGCTGGAGAGGATTTGGCGGTTTCGCCCCCACTGAATAGGCGGGGCTTTCCCTTCGACTTCGCTCGGGATGGTTCAAAGGTGGTGAGCTTGTCGAACCACTAGCCCCGCATCGTTGCGGTCTAAATGCATGTAGGGGCAGGCCCCTGTGCCTGCCCTTTACCCTGGGGCGAACAAAGATGGAGCCCCGTGCCCCGTGCTTGCGTATTCGTTAAAAGGAAACGACATGGACAAAAAGATCGACGAAATAGTTCGGGCAGCGCTGGAGGAGGATATCGGGTCCGGGGATATCACCTCGGAGTCTGTTCTTGACGGCACGCTGCTTGTTGAAGCGGACATCATATCCCGGGAAAAGGGCGTTGTCTGCGGGATGGATATTATTCACAGGGTCTTTGACGCGGTCGATCCTGGCCTGAAGTTCCGGAACGTGGTCAGCGACGGCGATCTTATTGAACCCGGGCAGAGGATAGCGTCTGTCGGAGGGCGCGCGCATTCGGTGCTGAAGGCGGAGAGGACTGTGCTGAACTTCCTGGGTCTCTTAAGCGGCGTCGCCACGAGGACGCGGGAGATGGTCGATCTCGTCAGCGGAACAGGCGTTAAGATATATGACACGCGCAAGACGATCCCGCTTCTCAGAGAGCTCCAGAAATACGCGGTTACTGTCGGCGGAGGGTTCAACCACAGAAGGGGTCTGTGGGACATGGTCCTGATAAAAGACAATCACATAAAAGCGTTTGGCGCTCAGACGAAAGGCCTAATCAGAGAAGGTGTTATAAAAGGGACCATAAGCCGGGCGAGGGGAGCCGTGCCCGGGAACATCAGGGTCGAGATAGAGGTTGAAACGCTGGAAGAGTGCGGATGGGCCCTCGAGGGGAAGCCGGACGTCATAATGCTGGACAACATGTCGCCCGGTATGATAGCTGAAGCGGTCGCTTTGCGTAAAGACAGGGGCCTGGAAGAAAAAGTGCTTTTTGAGGTTTCCGGAGGCATCACGAAAGATAACATCCGTGATTACGCGTCCACGGGCGCGGACATCATCTCAACCGGCTCCATTACCGCCTCCATAAAACCGATCGATTTCAGCCTGGAGATCGTTCCCTGAGAAAACGCGATCCGCGAAATAACCATGGACAAATTCCAACTCGTAACTGACTTGAAGCCGGCGGGGGATCAGCCGGAGGCGATCGAGAAGATCGCGGGGGCTATCGGCAGCGGCGCTCCTTTTCAGACGCTCCTCGGCGTTACCGGCAGCGGTAAGACGTTCACTATGGCCAACATCATTGAGCGTGTCAATAAGCCCACGCTGGTCATTTCTCATAATAAGACGCTCGCGGCGCAGCTTTATTCGGAGTTCAAGGGGTTTTTCCCGAAGAACGCCGTTGAATATTTTGTGAGCTACTACGATTATTACCAACCGGAAGCGTATGTCCCGCAGACCGACGTTTACATCGAGAAAGACGCGTCCATCAACGAAGACATAGACCGCCTCAGGCTGTCCGCGACGAGTTCCCTGTTTTCCCGCGGCGACGTTTTGATAGTCGCCAGCGTTTCATGCATTTACGGGCTCGGTTCGCCGGAAGATTATTCGAGCATGCTGGTGAACGTGGAGCTCGGGCAGGAACTGTCCAGGGAAGAATTTTTGAAAAAACTCGTCGATATTCAGTACGACCGGAACAACATAGAACTCCGGCGCGGGAATTTCCGGGTCCGGGGGGATATTGTGGAAATACTCCCCGCGTACAAGGAAACCGCTTTCCGGGTGGAATTTTTCGGCGATGAAGTCACCCGGATATCCGAGATACATCCGGTTTCGGGCGACGTCATGACCGACCTTGACAGGGTCGCCGTCTATCCCGCGAAACATTTTGTCACGACGGAAGACAAGATAACAAGGGCGGTGAAATCCATTGCCGGAGAACTGACGGAGCGCCTTGCCGGGCTGAGGGACGCGGGGAAACTGCTGGAGGCGCAGAGGCTTGAGACGCGGACCAGGTACGACATGGACATGTTAAGCGAGCTGGGGTACTGTAACGG
>JAUWWB010000012.1 GCA_030617085.1 Candidatus Omnitrophota bacterium | reverse complement strand
AAAAGCTGCACGACGAACGTCCTTATGAACAGGGCAAGGACCGCCGCTATCAGTACGGGCTTTATCCACTCGTGCCACCAGTATTTCCAGGACCTTCTGCCGGACCTCATGAAACCCTCATTGCCTTCAAGAACGCTTCCTTGGGAACTTCAACTTTTCCTATCCTTCGCATCTTCTTCTTTCCCGCCTTCTGCTTTTCCCACAGCTTTCTCTTCCTTGTAATATCACCCCCGTAACACTTGCCGGTAACATGCTTTTTAAGCGCCGATATGTTTTCCCTCGCCAGAACATCGCCGCCGACGGCGGCCTGCACCGCTATCTTGAAAAGGTGTTTGGGAATGGTCTCCCTCAGCTGATGCACCAGCTCCTTACCCTTGCTCCTGGCTTTTTCCCTGTGCACCAGGCATGAAAGCGCGTCGCAGGGGACGGCGTTGATCAGGATATCCAGCTTGACGATATCGGACATCCTGTACCCGATGAACTCGTAATCAAGGGAACCGTAACCCTGGGTCGAGGATTTGATCTTATCGTAAAAATCGACCACTATCTCCGCCAGCGGTATGTTGTATGTCAGCTGAACCTTCCTGGGGTCCAGGTACCTGGTGCTGATAAATTCCCCCCTTTTGTTCTCGCAGAGCTTCATGATGGCGCCGATGGATTCCGACGGCGTGATAACATAACACTTCACGAACGGCTCCTCGACATACTCGATCTTCTCCTTGTCCGGATATTTCGTCGGGTTGTCGACCTCCTGTACCTCGCCGTGAAATATCTTCACTCTGTAATTCACGCTGGGGCTGGAAGCGATCAGGTCCAGCCCGAACTCGCGCTCCAGCCGTTCCTGGATTATCTCCATGTGCAGGAGGCCGAGAAAACCGCACCGGAAACCGAACCCCAGCGCCGCGGAAGTCTCAGGCTCGTAGCTAAAGGAAGAATCCGACAGGCGCATCTTTTCCATGGCGCTCTTAAGGTCCTCGTAATCCTCATTGCTGACCGGATATATTCCGCTGTAAACCATGGGCTTGACTTGCTTATACCCGGGTAGCGGCTCTTTGGCGGGAATGCCCGCTTCGGTTATCGTGTCGCCGACGACCACATCCTTCGCGTCTTTTATGTTGCAGACGACGTACCCCACCTCGCCGCAATCAAGCTGGTCGACCGTTTGCTCGGCGGGGACAAACACCCCTACTTCCTTGATCTCGTACCTGGCGCGCTTATTCATCATCTCGACCTGCATGCCGGCCCTTAGATGACCGTTCACCACGCGGACATAGATGATGACGCCCCTGTAGGTATCGTAGAAGGAATCGAATATGAGCGCCTGCAGCGGCTCGTCACCCCTGCCGGAGGGCGGCGGTACCTCCCTGACGACCGCCTCGAGGACGTCCCCGGTGCCGAGGCCCTCTTTCGCGCTTATGAGTAGGATCTCCTCGTCCTCAACGCCCAGGATATCTTTCATCTGCCGCTTTACCTCTTCTATTCTCGCGTTCTTAAGATCGATCTTGTTTATGATCGGGATGATCTTCAGATCGTGTTCGATCGCCAGATAAAGGTTGGCGATCGTCTGCGCTTCAACGCCCTGAACGGCGTCCACAAGCAATAGCGCGCCCTCGCACGCGGCTATCGTCTTGGACACCTCGTATGTAAAATCGACATGTCCCGGGGTATCTATAAGGTTCAACAGGTAGGTGTTGTTGTCCCTGGCCTTATAGATTATCCTGACCGCGCTGGATTTAATGGTTATGCCTCTCTCCCTCTCCAGGTCCATGTTATCCAGGAACTGGTCCCTGAATTCCCTCGTGGCAACGGTATCGGTAGCCTGCATGATCCTGTCAGCCAGCGTCGACTTCCCGTGGTCAATATGCGCGATTATGCAAAAGTTTCTGATCCGTTCAAGCTTGTTCATATTACCTACCATCCTGACGATGCGGGGCTGGAAAGCCCCGCCTATTCGAAGAGGGGGCGCCATCAATAACCACATGCACGAATAGGCGGGACATTCCTGTCCCGCAAAACGTCGCGAAACACACACACTCGAATAGGCGGGACATTCCTGTCCCGCACCTATAACCTATAACCTAAACCTGCTGTTTACATAAGCGAAAAAGCGTATTTCTTCCCGAACTCCAGGTACCTCAGCGACTCTTTCCTCGAACGCGTTTCGCTGTAGATCCTGAGTTTTGGTTCGGTCCCCGAAAGCCTCAGCAGAAGCCAGCTGCCGTCCTCGCAAATGAACTTAGTCCCGTCATAGTCCTTGATCCGGCTGACGGGCTTCTCCAATACTTTCTTGAGCGGCTTTTTCTTAATGCCGTCCATCAGTTTTTTTCTTTTGTGTTCGGGGAAGACGAGATCCTCTCTCTCGTAGGCATAGTTCCCGAACTCCCTGTTCATGCCGGCTACTATCTTGCTGAGAGGCTTCTTTCCCGCCGCCATGAGCTCCATTATCAGAAGCGCCGACAGGAACCCGTCCCGGTCCGGGGCATAGTTCTTGTACCCTATGCCGCCGGTCTCCTCCCCTCCGACGAGGATATCTTTTTTGGTCATCACATCACAGATGTACTTGAACCCGACGGGGGTCTCGTACACCGGAAGGTCGTATTTCTCGCAGATCTTGTTTATCAGGACGGTCCCGCAAATGGTCTGGACGGCTCCGCCCGTCATCTTCCTGTTCCTGAGAAGATGCAGGAACAATAGCGCCATCACCTTATGCCCTGACAGTATATTTCCCTTTTCATCCACGATACCGATGCGGTCGGAATCCCCGTCGGTAGCCACACCCAGGTCATACCCGCCTTTTTTCATGCGCGCCATGAGCTCTTTAAGATGTTTCGCGTTGGGCTCCGGCGCCCTTCCGTTAAAGCCGGGGTTCATCTCATCATACATGAAATCCATCTTTATTCCAGTGTCCTTCAGGATCTGCCTCAAATACGTCCCGCCTGTCCCGTTCATCGAGTCTGCCAGCACCTTCAGCCTGGCCTTTTTGAGCTTCTTCATGTCAGCGTATTTCTTGACATGACCGAGCTGTACCTTCACGAGGTCTTCGAGGGCTATCTTCCGCTTTTTCAGGCCCTCATCCAGAGGCAAAGACTTCACGCGCGATCCGTACAGCCTCTTTTCTATGGCGTCACTGATATCGTTACCGGCGGAACCGCCGAAATACCCCTTGTATTTGATGCCGTTATAACGCGGCGGGTTATGGCTGGCGGTCACCACGACCCCGCCCGTCAGTTTCCTGTCCTTGATATAAACGCTGACCGCCGGCGTCGGGCACGGCCTGTCCGAGAGGACGACCTTTATCCCGTTCGCGGCCAGGACGCCGGCTATCGTCTCCGCGTATTCCCGGGAAAGAAAACGGGTATCATACCCCACAACGAGTTTTCTCTTCCTGTAGATCGCTTTAGCGCGCGATTTGACGAAATCCGCGATCGCCTGGGCCACTATCCTCACGTTCTCAAAGGTGAAATCCTCGCTGATCACGGCTCTCCAACCATCCGTACCGAATTTGATCCTGGACATTTGTCCCTCCCGTAGTTAAATTAAATATCAAACATCAAATATCAAAATGATATGTAAAAGCGCAAAATTATCTGTGCCTGGTTCCTTTTAAGGTCCTTTTTGATTTTTGATTTGTCATTTTGCATTTTGATTTTTGATTTCAAGTAGAATGGCATTCGCCATGCATTCAAGTCCCCCTGAGTTCCCTTATCGCCTTCGCGTAATCCTCCTGGCCGAATACCGCCGTGCCTGCCACGAGGACGTCTACCCCCGCGGCGGCGGCTTTCGGAGCTGTTTCCCTGTTTATGCCGCCGTCGACCTGTATGTAGCCGTCAAACCGGGGCCTTAGATATTTTACTTTGTCCAACATATCCTCCATGAAAGACTGCCCGCCGAAACCGGGCTCCACCGTCATGACCAATACCAGATCGACCTGCCCTAAAACGCCTTCAAGCACCGAGACATCGGTTCCGGGCTTTATGGAAACGCCGGCCTTCTTTCCCCTGTCTTTTATCTTCCTGATGACGTCCGCCGGGGATGGGCACGCTTCCATGTGGAAGGTGATCAGATCGCTGCCGGCATCGGCAAACCGGTCGACATATTTTACCGGATCTTCGATCATGAGATGCACGTCAAAAAACAGCCGTGTCACGGCCCTGACGGACCTGACGACAAGGGGACCTACGGTAATATTGGGGACGAAGACCCCGTCCATGACATCGATATGCGCCCAATCGGCCCCCGCCTCCTCTATGGCCCTTACCTCCTCCCCCAACCTGCTAAAATCCGCCGAAAGCAAACTCGGCGCTATGAGTATTTTTTTGGCGATCATGGTATATGCTCTCCTGGTAGAACTAACCCGCCACCTATTTCGCAGGCTCAAGGGCAGGCACAGGGGCCTGCCCCTACATTTTCTTCGGACACCGAACTACCCCCAGTCATCCTGAGCGAAGCGAAGGATCTCTCTCACTCCGCCCTCCACGAACTCCGAACTACGAACTACGAACTAACTCCCCTCACTGGCCACCACGTAAACCCTGTTTATATCGTCCAGGGTGACCACGCCTACTATCTTGCCGTTTTTTTGCACTGGCATGGCGTGGGTGTTGTATTTCAGCATCAGCTTTCGCGCTGTATCCAGTCCCGTGGTCACCTTGACCGGGGGTATGTCTTCGCGCATGATCCGGCCGACCGTTATTTCCTTGCCCCCCTCGTGCATGCCTCTGATGACCTCCCGCCGGGTGATAATGCCTTTCAGCCGGCCCTCTTCAAGCACGGGATAGTCTTCCTGGTGCGTGTGGAACATGAGCTCCAGGACTTTTGAAACAGGCGTATCCGGACCCACGCTCTCAAAATGCCTGGCCAGAATATCCCGGACCGTGTAGTATTTGATGGTCTCGGTAACCTGCACCTGAAGCCCTTCGCTTGAGGCCGCCATGTAGATGAACACCGCGATGATCATGAGGAAGATATGCCCGTACACTATGCCGAAGTACGCGAACAGCAGCGCGAAAATATGCCCCAGCCTGACAGCTACGGCCGTAGCGTCCTTGTAGCTTAGACGGTACGACAGTATGGCGCGGAGAACCCGTCCTCCGTCCATGGGGAACGCAGGTATCATGTTGAAAGCGGCCAGGACAAGGTTGATCCAGTAGATATACGCAACGACATTGAACTGCCCGGTGTACTCGACCTGCCCCGTAATGACCAGCAGCGGATACATCAATGTCTCTTTTCCCAGAAGGAAATACAGAGGATAATAAAAGATGATCAGGACAAGTACGTTCGACAGAGGTCCAGCGAGGGCTATCAGCAGTTCCTGATACGGCTTGGTCGGCGCCTGCTCCATGGACGCTACACCCCCTATGGGCAGGAGTGTTATCCGTTTTACCTTTATCCCGAAATGCGCGGCGACCAGGCTGTGGCAGAGCTCGTGGACCGTTACGAAGAAAAATACGCCCAGGATAAGGATTAGCCCGCTAAGGCCCAGAAGCAGAAAGAATAACCCCAGGAGCAGCAGAAACGTGCTGTGTATGTATATATCTATTCCAAACACCCTGGTCAGACGAAAATTTCCCTTCATAACCGGCCCAGTTCCTTTTTTATCCTGTTCTTGTCTCTCTGCCCCATCCTCCCTATCATGGCCAGATTGGCCGATGAGGCCTTGAATATCCTCTCGCATACCTTCTGTATTTCATCCAGCGTCACGCCGTCTATCCTGTTCAATACGTCCTTCACCTCGGGTATATGCTTGCGCACCATGAACCTGTCGCCGAACCACAGCATCCTTGTCGAGGTGCCTTCCATCGCGAGGAGAAACTGTCCGCTCGCGTATTTCTTCGCGCGCGCGAGTTCGTCTTCGGTTACGCCTATATCCCTCAGCTTCTTCAGCTCGTCCAGTATGGCGACAACGGACCTCACCGCTTTTCTCGAATCCACCCCGGCATGTATCTGGAACTCCCCCACGTCGCTGTGCCTCTTGTACGCCGAAGATATATCATAACACAGGCCGTATTTTTCCCGCAACTCCTCGAAAAGGCGGGATGACATGTTCCCGCCCAGGATAACGTTCATCAGCTTCATCGCGAACCTTTCGCGGATGTTACGGTCCGGGGCGTGAAACCCCATCGCGATATGCGCCTGCTTCGTATCCCCGCGGCAAACCTTCACGCGGGGGGTTTTCTGGCTGACCGCCGGAGTCTCGAACGTCAGCATCTTCCCCTTTTTTTGCCCTTCGAACCTCTCCATCGCACAGCTGAAGACCCTTTCGGGATCGACCTTCCCCGCCGCCACGACGGCGATATTGCCCGGGTGATAGCTGTCTTCCCTGAACTTTATCAGCTCGTCCCTCTTCAGGCTTTTTACGGTAGTGATATTCCCCGTCAGCGGGCGCCCCATGGCGTTCCCGGGCCACATTATCTCACTCAACAGGTCAAGGACATGGTCTGACGGCTGGTCGCGGTACATCTTTATCTCTTCACAGATGACAGACTTCTCGCGCGCGAGGTCTTCCGCGTCAAACCTGGGGTTCAGCACCATATCCGCCAGGATATCTATCCCGAGCTCCATGTGTTTTGACGGGACCTTCACCATGTAACACGTCACCTCATCGGAAGTGAACCCGTTAAACGCCCCGCCCACGCCTTCGATAGCTTGCTTGAGGCCCCTGGCGGTCCTTGCATGCGTCCCTTTGAAAAGCATGTGTTCCACGAGGTGGCTTATGCCGCTCTGGCGGGCCGTCTCATAACGTCCGCCCACACCGATCCATATCCCCAGCGAGACCGAAGCCATCTGCGGCATCGGCGAAACTATCACACTGAGCCCGTTCTTGCCCTGAAGTTTTTTATGCATTCTTTCCCTTTATCTTTGTTCGCCCGCCTTAGGCGGGCTCCTACGTCACCGTTTTGTTCGCCGGCAGGAGGCCCGAACCAGTATCTCCCCTTTCGCAGGGTAAAGGGCAGGCACAGGGGCCTGCCCCTACATTTTTCTCCGAACTCCGAACTCCGAACTCCGAACTAACACGTCCGCAAGCTGTCAAGATAGCTCTGCAGAATGATCTGCGCCGCGAGTTTATCGATGGCTTTTTTTCTTTTCGCCCGCGTGACGTCCGCCTTTATCATGATGTCTTCCGCCTCTTTGGTGCTCAAGCGCTCGTCCCATAATTTTACGGGCAGTTTGGCCCGCTTTTTCAGCATCTCCGCGAAGGTCTTGCTGTCCTCCGCGCGTTCGCCCATCGTGCCGTCCATCTTGACCGGCAGCCCCACGACGATCTCTTTCACCTTAAATTCGCGGGCTATCTCCTTTATCCGCGCCATAGCCGCGTCATCGCTGGTCCTGCGGACGACCTCCTTCCCCTGCGCAAGCACCCCGCTCTCGTCGCTCAGCGCCACACCGATATTCTTAGTCCCAAGATCAAGCCCCATTATCCGCATCACAAAGCCCCGCTATCCACCATCCACTACCCATGCACCGCCTTCGCGACGGCCCCGGCGAAGACTTCGACCTTCTCCACCATCGCGCTCTTGTCGTCCGGGTTTTTCTCGATCAGCCTGATTATCGCGCTTCCGACGATCACGCCGTCGGAAACATCGGCGACGTCCCGCGCCTGGGCGGGATTTGAAATGCCGAATCCCACGCATACCGGTTTTGCCGTCATCTTTTTCAGCTTTTTTATGTCGCCCTTCAGCTTATCGGAAAGCTTTTCCCGCACGCCGGTCACACCCGTCAGGGAAACGTAATAGACGAACCCGCGGGACCGGCCCGCGATCTTCCTGAACCTCTCTGCGGGCGTCGTAGGCGCGGTAAGCATGATGAGGCAAAAATCCTCCCTGTCCGCGATGTCCATCAGCCCTTTCGATTCCTCCATGGGAAGATCAGGGACAATGATGCCATCGGCCCCGCAGATCTTCGCTTCCCTTATGAAACGCTCGATACCGTAGTTGAATACGATATTATAATACGTCATGAAGACAAAAGGGACGGAAGCGCGGCGTCTCAGTTCTCTGACCATGTCAAAGACTTTCCTTACGGAACAGCCGGCATCAAGCGAGCGCTGGATCGCCTTCTGTATCGTCGGCCCGTCCGCCAGAGGATCCGAAAATGGCACCCCCAGTTCTATAATATCCGCGCCCGCCTTTGCCAGAGCGGAAACTATCTTCTTAGACGTCCTGATGTCCGGATCCCCGGCGGTCACGTATGGTATGAACGCCTTCTTGCCTTCCGCCCTCAGTCTTTTGAATGTTTCGTTGATCCTGTTCATCTTTTCAGCTATCAGCAATCAGCTATCAGCTATCAGCAATCAGCAATCAGCTATCAGCTACATATGCTCCTTCATTATATCAATATCCTTATCCCCTCGCCCCGACAGACACACAACGATGATATCGCTTTTTCTTGTCTTCTTCGCCAGCTTTTTAAGGTAATACACGGCGTGTGCCGTCTCCAGGGCGGGGATGATGCCTTCGGTCCGCGAGAGAAGCTTTACCCCTTCAAGGGCTTCCCTGTCGTTTACCGCCGCGTACTCCGCCCTCCCGGTCTTTTGATAGAACGCGTGTTCCGGGCCCACGCCCGGGTAATCCAGCCCGGCCGATATGGAATGAGCAAGACTCACCTGCCCGTCTTCGTCCTCCAGCATGAAACTTTTGCTCCCGTGCAATATGCCGACCCTCCCTTTCAGCAGGGCCGCGGCGTGGCGACCGGTCTTTAACCCGAGCCCGGCCGCTTCCACGCCGATAAATGAGACCTTCTCGTCGTTATAGAACGGGTGGAAAAGCCCCAGGGCATTGCTTCCCCCGCCGACACACGCGACCAGATGCGTGGGCAATCTCCCTTCTTTTTTCAGGACCTGCCCGCGCGCTTCGCGCCCGATCACGCATTGAAAATCCCTGACCATCATGGGGTACGGGTGCGGCCCGGCAACGGAACCTATGACGTAATGCGTATCGCGGACGTTGGTGACCCAGTCCCTTATCGCTTCGTTCATGGCGTCCTTAAGCGTGCAGGACCCGCTGCTGACAGGGATGACCCTTGAGCCCAGAAGCTTCATCCGGAACACGTTAAGGCTTTGTCTCTCCACATCCTTGGTCCCCATGTACACGTCGCATTTAAGCCCAAACAGGGCCGCCACGGTAGCGGTCGCCACCCCGTGCTGACCCGCGCCGGTCTCGGCGATCAGGCGCTTTTTGCCCATCTCCAGCGCGAGAAGCGCCTGGGCTATGGTGTTGTTGATCTTGTGCGCGCCGGTGTGCAACAGGTCCTCCCGCTTCAGGTATATCTTCGCGCCGCCGAGCTTTTTCGTGAGCTTCTCCGCGAAGTACAGCGGGGTCGGCCTGCCGGCGTATTCCTTAAGGTAATATTCAAGGCGCTTCCTGAAAGACGGGGAGCTGCCTGTCTTCCGATACGCCGCAGTCAGCTCCCGAATCGCCGGCATGAGGGTCTCGGGAATATACCGCCCGCCGAAGTCCCCAAAATAACCTTTTGTATCGGGCACTCTACGCGTTTTTCGCATTTTCTATAAACTCCTTTAAAAGATCCCTGCCTTTTTTTCCGGGAGATCTTTCCACGCCGCTTGAAACATCAACGCCATGAGGCCGAACGGCCCTGACGGCCTCCGAGACGTTCCCGGGCGTAAGGCCCCCGGCAATGAAGAACGGTTTTTTTATTTTGTCCTTCTCCCTTATCAGCGCTTCCCGGTCAAACCTGAGGCCCGTCCCCCCCGGGAGGCCCGGATGGAACGTGTCAAAAAGAAAGTAGTCCGCGTCCTCGTAGTCACCGAAGGCGCATGAACCATGGGGCAGGATCTTTTCCTTTACCTTGAACGTTTTCATGATCCTCACGCCCGGGCCGTGCCCCTCCAGCAGTGCTTCCTTAAGCGCGCGGCAGTAATCCGGACTCTCCTCCCCGTGCAGCTGCACGTGGTCCAGGCCGCAGCGCGCGACGGTTTCCACGACCACTTCCGGCTTTTCGTCCCTGAAAACCCCCGCTATTCCCCCCTTATCTTTCAGTTCCGCCGGAAGATCCTTTATAATGTCGCTGACGTTCTCGACATAACGAGGCGTCCCCTTAACAAAAATAAACCCGAGAAGATCGGCGCCGTATTCGAAAGCCAATAAAGCGTCTTCAACATTCGTAATGCCGCATATTTTGACCTTAACCAAATTGCCACCCGATTTTTCCGGTTAGTCCCTCTTCCCGTAGGAGCCCGCCTAAGGCGGGCGAACCCATATCGCCGCAGGGTAAAGGGCAGGCACAGGGGCCTGCCCCTACATTTTCCTCCGAACTCCGAACCCCGAACTCCGAACTAACCCCCTACTCCCTCATCAACTCTCTCACCTTCGCCGCTATGTTCTCCGAACGCATGAAAACCTCGCCGATAAGGACCGCGTTGACGCCGAGGCTTTTAAGGAACATCACCTGTTCGTAGGTCTCGATGCCGCTTTCGGAAACGACCACTTTTGTCTCGGGGATAAGCCGCATCAGCCTTTGGGTGACCGAAATGTCGACGATGAAATTCGTAAGGTCCCTGTTGTTTATTCCTATTATCGACGCGTGGCTCTTCAGCGCCTTTTCGACTTCTTCTTCGCTGTGCGCTTCGACCAGCGCGTCCATGCCGAGGCCGCCGACGATAGACAGATAGCGGCTCAGCTCCTCCCGCGTCAGGATACGCGAGATCAGAAGGATCGCGTCCGCCCCCGCCGCCGCAGACTCATAGATCTGGTACTCGTCGATGATAAAATCTTTCCTGAGAACGGGAATGGTCACCCTCTCTTTCACGGTCTTCAGGTATTCCAGCTTTCCGTCAAAAAAGCGCTCATCGGTCAGGACGCTGATGGCGCTGGCGCCGGCGGCGTTGTAAGTGAGCGCGATCTTGAGAGGATTGAAATTGGCGCGAATGATGCCTTTCGAAGGAGAACTTTTCTTGATCTCCGCTATGAGGTTAATATGCCCCTTTCTGGATATGTTCTTCTTGAACTGGCTCCTGATGTGCGCGGATTCCGCCTTCTTCTTGATATCGCCCAACGGAAGGGCCTTCTTCAGCTTCTCGACCTCGCGCCTTTTTTCTTCTACGATCCTGGATAGTATCATGAAACGCCCTCACCTATTCCGTGACCCGTGGCACGTGGCCCGTGGCACGTGTTTATTCATTTGTAAGACTGACCAGTGCTTCGAGCTTTTCGAGGGCTTTGCCGGAATCGATCGCTTCCGCGGCGGCGCGGGCGCCTTCGGTGAAGTCGTTTGCCCTTCCCGCGGCCATGAGCGCCACGCTGGAGTTCATCAGCACTATGTCTCGCCGGGGCCCTTTTTTGCCTGACAGGACGTCGCGGACCATTTCCGCGTTCTCTTTCGGCGATCCGCCCTTGATATCCTCAAGGGCGGCTTTTTTAAGCCCAAAGGCCGCCGGGCTTACGTGATAAGACTTTATCTTTCCGTCTCTTAATTCGCTGACCCTCGTTTTTCCGGTTATGGTGACCTCGTCAAGCCCGTCGCTGCCATGCACGACATAGGCCCGGCTTGTACCCAGATTCCTGAGGACCTTCGCCATCGTCTCCGTCAGCTTTTCCTCATACACCCCGAGGACCTGGCACGTGGCCGCGGCCGGATTGGACAGCGGCCCCAGGATGTTGAATATCGTCCTCACCCCTATCTCTTTCCGGGGCGCGGCCGCGTATCGCATTGCCCCGTGGAAAAGAGGCGCGTACATGAAACCTATGTTTATCGTCTGTACGCATTTCTCCGTGACCTCGACCGGCACGTCCAGCTTTACACCCAGCTCTTCAAGCACGTCGGCGCTGCCGCACCGGCCGGATGCCGCCCTGTTTCCGTGCTTGGCGACTTTCACACCGCACCCGGCGAGAACGAACGCTACGGTGGTGGAGATGTTGAAAGTGTCGATCCCCGACCCGCCGGTCCCGCAGGTGTCAAGTATCGCCTCCTTTTCCGTGTCGATCTCGTCCCTGTCTATGTCCACGGCCCCGCCGCCGGCTTTTATCCTCAGCGCTTTTTCCCGCATCACGCGGGCGGCGCCCGTTATCTCTTCGATCGCCTCCCCTTTCATCCGCAGCGCCGCCACCAGCGCGCCTATCTGGGAAGGGGCGGCCCCGCCGCTCATGATCGCGTCAAAGACCGAGTACGCCTCTTCCTCCGTAAGGTCCTCAAAGTGAACAACTTTTTCAATCGCTTTTT
>JAUWWB010000108.1 GCA_030617085.1 Candidatus Omnitrophota bacterium | reverse complement strand
GCCTACGGCCCCGAACAAATGTGCCAGGAACGCCAGGAGGATACATGAAAACAACAAAACCGCTAATAACGCTCGAAATACCCGAATTGCCGCTTTTAAAGAAGGGCAAGGTAAGAGAGGTCTATGACCTGGGGGCGGAGCTGCTTTTTGTGGCTACCGACAGGATCTCGGCGTTTGATGTCGTGATGCCCAATGGTATCCCGCAAAAGGGGCGGGTCCTGAACATGCTCTCGGCCTTCTGGTTCGATTTCACCGCCGACATTATAGAAAACCACATGGTCACGGTCGATATAGACGAAATAGTCGGCCGCGACGGGCGCCTCGCGCCCTACAGGGAGGACCTTGCCGGAAGGTCCATGCTGGTTAAAAAAGCCGAGCCCATCCTCGCCGAATGCGTGGTGAGGGGCTATATCTCGGGCTCCGGCTGGAAAGATTATCAGGCGTGCGGCGCCGTTTGCGGGATAAAGCTGCCGGAGGGCCTGAAGCAGTCCGATAAGCTGCCGGAGGCGATATTCGCTCCCTCCACCAAGGCCGATGTCGGACATGATATCAACATTTCGCAGGATGAGCTCAAGGCACAGGTGGGGGAAGAGGTGTTCGAATTTCTTAAGGAAAAAAGCCTTGCCATTTACAAAAAGGCAAGCGAATACGCCGAAACCAAAGGCATTATCATCGCCGATACCAAGTTCGAGTTCGGCAGGGTCGGCAACAAGATAATCCTCATAGATGAGGCCTTCACCCCCGACTCCTCAAGGTTCTGGCCAAAAGATGACTACGAGAGCGGCCGGCCGCAGAAAAGTTTCGACAAGCAGTTCGTCAGAGACTACCTGGACGGCCTCGACTGGGACAAGACCCCCCCGGGTCCGGAACTGCCGGAAGAGATCGTCCGGAAGACAACGGAAAAGTACCTCCAGGCATACAGGACCCTGACGGGCAGAGACCTGCAATGAAGCCACGCGTACTACACATAGACCCTTATCACATCGACCTCGAGCTTCTCAAGCAGGCCGCGGAAGTCATCCACAACAGGGGGCTTGTCGCTTTTCCTACCGAGACCGTTTACGGGCTTGGGGCGAACGCGCTTGATCCGAAAGCGGTGACCGGGATCTTTGATGCAAAAAAGCGTCCCCTCGACGACCCCTTGATAGTGCATATCGCCGACGTAAAGGATCTTTATAGATTGGCGGAGGACGTTCCGCCGGAGGCGGAAAAGCTCGTGAGCTGTTTCTGGCCGGGGCCTTTGACGGTGGTTCTGAAAAAGACGGAGCTTGTCCCGGACCTTGTCACCACCGGCCTTGAAACGGTAGCCATACGCATGCCTTCGTGCGCGATCGCCAGGAAGTTCATTGAAGTCGCCGGCGTCCCCATCGCGGCGCCGTCGGCGAACCTGTTCGGGAGGCCTTCGCCGACAACGGCCCGGCATGTCATCGACGACCTTGACGGCCGGATCGATATCGTTCTCGACGGCGGCAGCACCGAGATAGGGATAGAATCCACCGTCGTGGAGTTTATGGGCGGCCGTGTAATACTTCTCAGGCCCGGCGGCATCGACCTTGAGAGGATCCGCGCGATCGTGGGTGATGTCGAGATGCCCTCCCGACCGGCAGCCCGCGGAAAATCCCCCGGTGAATACCCTCAGCATTATTCCCCGAAAGCCAGGGTCATCGTCGTGGAGAGCGGTTTCCACCAGGCGAAAAGAACACTTTCGACCGCCGCGGAAATGGTGTCAAAAGGGCACAGGGTCGGGATACTTGCCAGACAGGAACATGAGGACCTGTACAGGGAATTTGACGTAAAGATCCTGGGCCCCGCAAAAGACGCAAGGACCTGCGCATCCCGCCTTTTCCACCTCCTGCGCGAATTCGACACCGAAGAAGTCGACGTCATAGTAGCCGAAGCCATCCCCGAAAAAGCCCTCGGCCTCGCGGTAATGAACCGCCTAAGAAAAGCAGCAGGCCCGGAACCCACCACCAACTTTCATCCCGCATCCATCTGACGTTTTGCGGGACAGGAATGTCCCGCCTATTCGTGGTGGGATGGATTCGCTCGGTGGGTTTAATGACCCCCACACGAATAGGCGGGCCCTGTACCACGCCGGATACAGGGCAAGGCTTTCCTTGCCATGAATCCAACGTGGTTCATGGCAGCCCCGCATCGTCCGCTTCCGATTCCCCTTCCGCATCCGATCGTCATCCTGAGCGAAGCGAAGGATCTCTCTATCGTCTCGCCCCACTTGATCCAAGCCCCCATTTTCCCATGACAGGTGTTAAAGAGAAAAAAGTTAGAATGTTTCATCTTGCGCATGGATCTCTTTGATGCTATACTTTCAGAGTATGTATAACCACTTACCATTTGAACAATTGTGGTAACCGCAACAGATAGTCAGAAATAATTAAAAGGAGAAAACAATTCAGGTGAAATTATGAGTGCATGGTTAAGTCGACATAAAGTGATCAAGAGGATAGCAAGCGTAACGGCCTTGTTCGCGTTTATTACCAACGTGGTCCTTTCCGACGCCTGGGCCGCGATCGATAAGGCGGGAGCCCCTCACGAGAGGATGTCATCCTACTCACCGGCGCCCTCCGCGCTTCTGGACCCCGGTACATTCACCATCCCGGCCCACCTCGGCGAGATCAAGGAAACATGGCGCGCCCCTTCGACACCATCCACCATCCACCATCGACCATCCACCGTAGTGCACATCCAGGACGCCCACTGCAACTACGCGGCCCAGCACAAGATAGCCGATATCATAGAATACTTTAATAAGGAATACGACATAAGCACGGTCAATCTCGAGGGCGGAAAGGGCGATTATGACCTGTCGGTCTTTACCGGTATCGCGGATAAGAAGATACGCGAGGAGGTATCCGATTACTTCGTGAAGGAAGGCCTTGTCTCCGGCGCCGAGTACACGGCCATAAACAGCCCTGACAATATCAGGCTGTGGGGCGTGGAAGATGCCGGGCTTTATCTTGAAAACCTGAATATATACAGGGAATCGCTCAAAGGTAAAGGCGAGATCGATAAACAGCTGAGATCCCTCAGGCACACTTTGAACAACCTCAAGCGCCACATCTATTCGAAAGAACTCCTGGAATTCGATGTGGAGCGCGCGCAGTACACCGCAGGCGGCATCGATTTCAAGGATTACGCGGTCTATCTCATGGATAAAGCGGAGAGGAAGACGATAGACATCAAAGAATACAGGAACATAGAGCTGCTGCGCCGGTCGCTGGAATATGAGAAAAGAATAGACTTCAAAAAGGCCAATCTCGAAAGGGACCTCCTGATAGACAGGCTGCGCAAGATACTGTCAAATGTAGAGATGGAGGAACTCGTTTTAAAGACGGTCCAATTGAAACAAAAAAGGATCTCGCCCCGGGACTTTTACGCGTATCTTGTCAAAAAAGCCGAAGGTGTAAACATCGGCCTCGAGGACTACCTGGAACTCCAAAAATACACAGCGTATATCTCCGCCTACAGCGAGGCGGACAAGTCCACGCTGATGAAAGAAATAAGAGATCTCGAGAACAAGATAAAAGAGGCGCTCTACGAGAACGCGAGGCAAAAAGAGCTTGACCGGCTATCCGGGAATCTCGCCCTGACGCAAGACCTGTTCAACGTCGGCCTGAACAGGGATGATTACAGGTATTACAAGGAGCACGAGGATGAATTCGCGGTATATAATTATATCTCCTTTATAAACAGGGAAGCGCCGCTGCATGGAATTACCGTCGAGTTCGATGCGGGCATACGCGAACTTGACACCCACCGCGAAAAAATGGTCAGCTTCTACGA
Source organism: Candidatus Omnitrophota bacterium (assembly GCA_030617085.1). Taxonomy (GTDB): domain Bacteria; phylum Omnitrophota; class Gorgyraeia; order Tantalellales; family Tantalellaceae; genus JAUWWB01. Next base: position 234 of record JAUWWB010000108.1, on the reverse strand, counting down.
ATGCTCCTTCAAGAGAGACGAAGCCTTTCTGAAAAATATGAAGGTTCCCAGGAAACAGTCCGGACTACACCCTCTGTTCGCGGCCAGAGGCCGCTCCTACGGCCCCGTCGTAGGAGCCGCCTCCGGCGGCGAACCCGTATCGCCCCACTCACTCCGAATTACAATCCTAATCACCGGCGGCTTCCACACCGAAAACCTCTGCGAGCTGTTCAGGGAGAAGGGCATCTCATACGT
>JAUWWB010000103.1 GCA_030617085.1 Candidatus Omnitrophota bacterium | reverse complement strand
CATGGAGAAGGGCACGCATTTCTTCGAATGGCAGGCGCGCCGGCTGGACGGGGCAGAGTTTCCGTCCACCGTTTTGCTGACCCGGATGGAGCTGAAGGGAAAGCCGTATTTGCTGTGCACCCAGCGTGATATCACCCAGCAGAAGAAGGCCGAGAAGGCGCTGAGGGAGACCACCGCGCAGCTTATACAGAACGAAAAAATGATCGCGCTGGGTGAGCTGTCCGCCGGGGTGGCGCATGAGCTGAACCAGCCCCTAAATATAGTCAAGATCATATGCCAGGATGTGCTCAGGGACATCGAGAAGGACAGGTTCAGCCAGGAAACGCTTGTGGCTGACCTGAAGGAGACCGTTGACCAGGTGAAGAGGATGGCCAGCATCATCGATCACATGCGGATCTTTACCCGCCGCTCTGTAGGGGAGCCGGAAAGCGTGGATGTCAATGAGGCGGTGGAGGGGATATTAAAGCTGTTGGGCCGGCAGCTTCGCGTTCATGATATCGAAATGGGGAAAGAATTGACCCCCGATCTGCCCCGGGTGCTTATCGACCCGATCAGGCTGGAGCAGGTGCTGATGAACCTTATCAATAACGCCCGGGACGCCCTGGAAAAATCCGGAAGGGAAGAGATGAAGATCGAGATAAGCAGTTATTTTGAAGAAGTGGAAGGGGAGAAAGAGGTGACGGTAACGGTCAAGGATAATGCCGGCGGGGTCCCGAAGAACATCCGGGAAAGGATCTTTGAGCCTTTCTTTACCACGAAGAGGCCCGGAAGGGGGACGGGGCTGGGTTTGAGCGTTTCCTCGAAGATCATAACCGACGTGGACGGCAGGATCGACCTGGAGGTAGAAGAAGGCATGGGGTCGACATTCAAGGTAGTTTTACCTGTAAAAAAAGAAGGGGCAGACAATGGAGAAGGCGCTGATAATCGAGGGTGACCGGGATACAAGGGAACTGGTCAAAAAGGTGCTCGATAAGGAAGGGTTTGAGACGCTCCTTGCCGCGGGCGGACAGGAAGGCATGGAGATCTTCAAGAAAGAGAAGCCGCCCCTGGTGATCGTTGGGCTGAAGATGGCGGATATCGGGGGGATGGAGATCCTATCCACGGTCAAGGCTTCGTCTCCCGAAACGGAGGTGATCGTGATCGCCGGACGCGGCGATTATGATGCGGCCATCCAGACATTGATGATGGGAGCTCTTGATTACCTGAAGAGGCCCGTAGACGCCAGTCAATTGATAATAGCCGTGGAGCGCTACCGGGCCAGGAGCGCGAAGAAAGAGGAACTGGCTATTCCACCGACGGTTCTGATCGTGGATGATGAAGAGGTCATCACGAACAGGCTGGAAAAGGTCCTGTCCAAGGAGGGCTACCGCGTATTTAAGGCGGCTGACGGTGAAGAGGGCGTCAAGGTGTTCATGGACACCAAAATAGACGTGGTCCTGGCCGATATAAAGATGCCCAAAAAGAACGGCATGGAAGCGCTTCATGAGATAAAGAGCCTGAGCGAAGACGTGGAAGTGATCATGATCACGGGATACGGCGACGAAGATACGGCCATTCAGGCCATGAGGGAAGGAGCCATAAATTACATCAGAAAACCAATCGATATCGATCAGCTGTTAGCGGCCATAGAGAAGGCCCTTGAGAAGCTGGACCTGAGGAGAAGCCTTTTATGCAGGACGAGAGACCTGGAACTCGCGCGGGAAGCGTCCACCAGGATAACCAGGGAGGGGGAGATAACAGTCGATGTCCTGGGCGGCCTCCGGGGGGAGGCCAGGACTTTCGCGCACAGGTTGATCGATTCCCTGCCGTTTTCCCTGTTCGCCGTCGATAAAGAGGAGAACGTAGTCTTCGCGAACGCTTTCTTTACGCGGTTATTTGAAGGCGAGCCGGAAAAGATAAAAAAGGAGTGGCCCGAGAAATTATCCAGGATCGGGATAAAAGGCACGGCCATCGAGAGTTTCAAGAAAGGTATTGCCAAGCTTTTCGAATCCGAAAGGAACGAGATAGAGACGATCATCCCGGGCAGGCACGTGCATATCATTCTGACGAAGATATCGGCGGTTACGGAAATGGGGAAGGTCGTATTGGTCCTGGTGATACTGAGGGGGGGACTGAGGCCGTGATCTAGGTTTTAGGTTATAGGTTTTAGGTTATAGGTTGTAAAGGGAGCGTTTTGGCATGAAATTGTACACGGCGGAAGAGTTTCGGGAAATGATAGAAAGCATGATCGAGAGCATGGCCGAGGGCGTGTTCATGATCGACGAGCGGGGAGAGATAGTCGTCATAAACCCCCAGGCGCAGCGGATGCTGGGCTTCGAGTTCAAGGAAAAGATCACGACCGGAGCCCTGGAAGAGAAGCTGCGGGCCGTTGGTCTGGGCAAGGGGATCGAGGATTGCCGGAAGAGGAATGATCTGGTCACAAAGGAGATCACCGTTCCCAGCTACGTCGGGGGCCGGATCTTGCGCTGCGACATAACCCCCGTAAAAGGCGCGGAAGGCAGAATTCTCGGGATCGTGACCATCTTGACGGATATTACCGCGGAAAAAGAATTAGACAGGATCAAGGGAGAGTTTATCTCCACCGTCTCCCACGAGATAAGGACGCCTCTTTCCATTATAAAGGAAGGGATCGGCCTTGTTCTGGACAGGATACCCGGCAAAATAAACGAAAAACAGGATAATATCCTTGTTGCCGTGGGGGACAATATCGACAGGTTGAACCGCATTATTAGCAACCTTATTGACATGTCCAAAATAGAGGCGGGTAAGATTTCCGTCAAAAAGGAATCCGTCAATTTAACGGCTCTGGTCAAGAGTGTCGCTTTTTCTTTTCAGCCCAGGATAAAAGGAAAAAGATTAAGATTAATACTGGACGTTCCCGAAGAAGAAATAAACGTTTACGCCGACAGGGATAGAGTGATACAGGTCTTTACGAACCTGTTGGACAACTCGCTTAAATTCACGCTAAAAGGGCATTTAGGGATCTCTGTCGTAGTAAGGGGCGATGAGGTCGAATGTTCCGTCAGAGATACGGGCGTGGGCATCTCAAAGGAAGACCTGCCCAGGGCCTTTGACAGGTTCCAGCAGTTCGGACGCGTTGAAGGAGGCGGCGCGAAAGGGACAGGGTTAGGGCTTGCTATCGCCAGGGAGATCATTGAGATGCACCATGGCAGGATCTGGGTCGAGAGTGAACCCGGGAAGGGGACAAAGGTCGCCTTCACGCTGTTTAAATACAGTGATGAACAGGTCCTGAAAGGGTATTTCAATGACGGCATAAAAGCGGCGATAAAGGAGGAAGTCGAGGTATCCTTTATCGGTATTTACGTGGCCGGTCCTGAAAAAGAAAAAATGAAGCTGGCCGCCGGGGAAGTGCGGGCGGTCATAAAGGATATCGAAAATATCATCCAGGAAAAAGTGCGTTACGAAGAAGACGGGGTAATGGATTATGATGGGTGGATCTTCGTCCGTTTGCACCGCTGCGGCAAAGAAGCGGTGTTAGAGGTGCAGTACAGGTTGCAGCGCGCCCTGGATGAATATCTGGGCCGCGAAAAGATGAGAGACAGGGTCGCCTTCCGGCTTGGCAGAGCGACATTCCCGGATGAAGGCGAAAGCGCGGTGGAGCTGATCAGGAAGGTGACGGGTCCATGGGCCGCGCTTCCGTGATCCAGGGCCCGTGCGGTTTTCATTCTTGAAAAAGGAGAGACAATGGAAAATAAAAAGATCCTGATAATCGACGATGAGCCGGATTTCGTAAAAATGCTGAAGATGCGGCTGGAGTTCAGCGGCTATGAAGTGGCAATAGCGTTTGACGGTGACGAAGGGCTGGAAATCCTGCGGAAAGAAATTCCGGACCTGATCCTTCTCGACATCATGATGCCGAACAAGGACGGGTACACCTTTTTGCTCGACATGAAAAAGGACGAGAGAACAAGGGAAATACCGGTCATCGCCCTGACCGCGAAAGCCGGCATGAAAGACCTGTTTGAGCTCGAAGGGGCGAAAGACTACATAGTAAAGCCGTTCGAGAGCGAGCATCTTCTGGCCAAGATCAGGGAAGTCGTGGGGGGATAGTTCGGGGTTCGGGGTTCGGAGTTCGGAGCCGCTTGATTGTAATTCATGCTCGCTGGCCGATAAGAGGGAATTTATGCGCTTGGGGCGATGCGAAGTAATTGATGGTAATTTGCT
>JAUWWB010000062.1 GCA_030617085.1 Candidatus Omnitrophota bacterium | reverse complement strand
CGCATTTGCGCAAAAATAAGGCCTACACGCTGTCCGGCGGGGAAAGAAGGCGCCTCGAGATAACCCGGACGCTGGTCACGAACCCGATGTTCATATTGCTGGATGAGCCGTTCAGCGGCATAGATCCCATCGCGGTATGCGACTGCCAGGAAGTGATACGGGAACTGAAAGAGATGGGGCTGGGGATCCTGCTCACGGACCATAACGTGCGCGAGACCCTTACGATAACCGACAGGTCCTATATAATGTATGAGGGGAAGATACTGATATCGGGGTCGAAGGAGGAGTTGATAAACGACCCCCGCGCCCGCGAGATATACCTCGGGGAGAGATTCAGTATGTGACGATGGACGGGATGCGGGGCTTTCCCCTCGACTTCGCTCGGGATGGTTCAAAGGTGGTGAGCATGTCGAACCACCAGCCCCGCATCGTGGCAGTCCCCTGAAATATATTGAAAAAACGAATTTCTAATGGTATATTATTAGTTTCCTATCTATGCTACGGGTAGAAGTGTCGTTCTGATACCGGAAGAGTTATGGTGTCCGTGTTTTTAGGGATAAAAAAAGGGGTAATGAGATGGATATAACTATCACGGGAAGGAATTTGGAGCTGGATGATTCCTTGAAGAGGTATATATGCAAGCGGCTGGATAAGCTGGAACGCCTCTACAGGCGCATTTTCTTGTGCGAAGTCGTTCTGGAAGAGGAGAAGGTCAGGAAAAACGCGGAGGTGATCCTGCATCTTAAGAGGACCAGGATAGTGGTAAAGGAAAGCTCTCCGGATATATACGCATCGATCGATAACGCTGCCGAGAAGGTGAAAAAGCGGCTGAGAAGGCTGAACGACAGGCTGGCCACGAAAAGGCGGAAAGCCATGCTCGGCACGATCATGAGGCCGGTAGCCCGCTTAAGGGGTGCTGAGGAGGTGGCCGCTCCGGCAGGACGGGGAAGGATCATCAAATCGAATGCCTTCGCCGGCAAACCGATGCTCCCGGAGGAAGCCATGCTTGAGCTGGAGCTCATGGGCCAGAATTTCATCATGTTCAAAAACGCGGATACCGGTGAAGCGAACGTGCTGTACAAAAGAGACGACGGCAACTGGGGACTGATCGAGCCGAACTTTTAGGCATATCCCATGCCCCAACACCCAATGGAGGACAACCAGAGATGAAGAGTAAGGTAACAAAACTTGAAGGAACAGCGAGGCGGTTGGAAATAGAGATGTCGAAAGAGGCGGTGGAGGAAGTCTTTGCCGCCGTCCTTGCGGATATCAGGAGAACGGCGAAGATACCCGGGTTCAGGGCCGGGAAGGCTCCGCTGGACCTCGTGCTGAAGAAATACCATAAGGACGCCAGGGATGAAGTGATACAGCAGCTGGTCCCCAGGGGATATCAACAGGCCCTGGAAGAGCACGACATCAACCCCGTAAGCTACCCCGAGATCTCGGATGTGACGATCGAAGAGGCGGGACAGCTTACGTTCAAGGCAGCGGTGGATGTCCATCCCGAGGTCAGCGTGCGCAAATACAAGGGGCTGAAAGTTACCACCCGTAAAGTCAGCGTCGCGGACGGGGAAGTCGAGGAAGCCCTCACGCGCTTCAGGAACATGCACGCGGAGTTTGCCGAAACGGACAGGCCGCTCGAAAAAGGCGATTTCGGCATATGCGACGTGGAAACGTTCATCGACGGGAAAGCCATCTCCAAGAAACGCGAAAAGATGTGGATCGAGGTGGACAAGGAGGCCTCCATGCTCGGCATGGGCGAAGAGCTTTGCGGGTTGAAAAAAGGGGAGGCGAAGGATGTCGACGTGACATTGCCGGAAAACTATCCCGACAAGAAGTACGCCGGTAAAAAGGCCGTGTTCCGCGTCGAGGTCAGGGAGACCAGGGAGAAAAAGCTGCCCGAGCTGGACGAGGAGCTGGCCGAAAAGCTGGGCAAGAGCAGCCTGGCCGAAGCCAGGGAAGAGACCCGGTCGCAGCTCCTGGAAAGAAAAGAGTCCAATGCCAGGGTGGAGATGAAAAACCAGATCATGGAACAGCTTCTGAAGAAACATTCTTTCGACCTGCCGGCGTCCATGGTCAACAGGCAGCTCAAGGTCCTCATGGAAAGGGCGGAAAGCGAGCTTGCTTCCAAGGGCGTTGGTAAGGAGGCCATCGAGTCCCACAAGGAAAAGCTGAAAGAGCAGCTTTTCAAGGAAGCGGAAAACAAGGTCAGGATATATTTCATGCTTGACGACATCGCCGGCCGCGAGAAGATAGACGTGACGGACGAAGAAGTGGACAACTGGTTGAGATCCCTCGCCGCTTCTTATAACCAACCCTTTGACAAGGTCAAGGAATACTACCTGGAGCACGACCTGATAGGCGGGCTGAAAGAGCAGCTGAGGGAAGAAAAGACACTCGACTTCCTTCTCGATGAGGCGGTTATCGGGGAGAAGAAGTGATTGGGTCGTCAGGCGTAGCAGTTGGATTGTGATTTATGGTAATTTATGGTAATTGATAGTAATTAATTGTAACTGATTGTAATTGATCGGGGGTTATTATGACTGTGATACCGATGGTGATCGAGAAGGAAGGCAGGCTCGAGAGGGCGTATGATATTTATTCGCGGCTGCTAAAGGACAGGATAATCATGATAGGCTCGCCCATAGACGATAACGTCGCGAACGTAGTGGTCGCGCAGCTTTTATACCTGCAGACGGAAGCCCCGGAGAAGGACATAAACATATATATCAATACTCCGGGCGGCAACGTGACCAGCGGCCTGTCCATCTATGACACCATGCAGTTCGTCAAGTCGGACGTCAGCACCTATTGCGTGGGACAGGCATCCAGCATGGGAGCCGTCCTGCTTGCCGCCGGGGCGAAGGGCAAGAGGTACGCGCTGCCGCACTCCAGGATCATGATGCACCAGCCGTGGGGAGGCGCGCAGGGAGCCGCCGCGGATATACATATCCAGGCGAAAGAGATCCTCAGGATGAAGGAGGAGCTGGAGGGTATCCTGGTGAAACATACCGGCCAGTCACTTGAGCGCATCAAGGCCGATACTGACAGGGATTATTTCATGTCTGCGGTAGAGGCCAAAAAATACGGAATAGTGGATCATGTGGTCGAAAGCATCTAAATGAAGGGGTTCAAGATGAAAAAATACAGGTTGATGTCTCCAGGGCCGACCCCGGTGCCCGAAAAAGTCCTGCTGAGGATGGCCGATACTATCATCCATCACAGGACGCCCCGGTTCCGGGCCGTCCTGAAGGGCGTAAACGACAAATTGAAGAAGGTCTTCCGGACGGATAATCCCGTATTCATCTTCGCCTCGAGCGGGACGGGCGCCATGGAGGCTTCCGTGGTGAACGTTCTTTCCAAAGGCGATAAGGCGCTGGTCATACGGGGCGGTAAGTTCGGCGAACGTTTCACCGAGATCTGCCAGGCCTACGGGATCGAGGCCGTGAATTACGACCTCACCTGGGGGGAGGCCGCGGATGCGGTAGTCGTTGAGAAACTGTTGAAGGAGAATCCCGGCGTCAAGGCCGTTTACGCCACGTTGTGCGAAACGTCGACGGGCGTCGTGAACGATATCAAGGAGATCGCGAAGGTCGTCTCCTCAACGGACGCGGTGCTCGTGGTGGACGCTATCAGCGGCCTGTCCGCGGACGATCTGAGAACCGACGAATGGGGCGTGGATGTCGCCCTTTGCGGCTCGCAGAAGGGGCTCATGCTGCCCCCGGGACTCGCGTTCCTGAGTCTCAGCCCGAAGGCGGAAAAACTCGTGGAGAGGTCGGACCTGCCTAAATACTATTTCTGCCTTAAAGCGGCCATGAAGTCATATGGCAAGGACGACACGCCATGGACGCCGGCGGTGTCGCTCATAATGGGGCTGGATGCCGTTCTGGACATGCTGCTGGAGGAAGGCCTGGATAACGTTCTCACCAGGCATGCCCGCCTTGCCCACGCGACGCGCGAAGCGGTGAAGGCTATCGGGCTCGAGATCTTTTCCAGGCGGCCGTCAAATGCCGTGACGTCGGTAAGAGTCCCGGAGGGCCTCGACGGCGCGGCGCTGGTCAAGAAAATGCGGGACGAGCAGGGCGTGACCATAGCCGGCGGCCAGGCGGCGCTCAAGGGCAGGATCTTCCGCCTGGCGCACCTCGGTTACATGGACGAGTACGACACGATAACGGCCATCGCCGGCGTGGAAATGGTCCTCAGCCAGCTGGGCTACGGCGTAGAGCTCGGCAAGGGCGTCGCGAGGGCGCAGGAGTTGTTTAAATAGGTTTTACTAAGGAGAAGAAATGGCGATAAAGGTCCTCATAAGCGATCCTCTCTCCAAGGAGGGGGTGGAGATATTAAAGAAGAACAATTTTAAGGTCGATGAGGTCTTCAAGCTGTCCGAGAACGAGCTTGCCAGAAAAATAAAAGGGTATGACGGTCTTATTATCAGGAGCGGCACGACGGTGACCAGGAAGATAATAGAGTCCGCCAATAAGCTCAAGGTCATCGGAAGGGCTGGCGTCGGGCTGGACAACGTCGACGTGCCGGGGGCATCCAAGAAAGGCATCATAGTCATGAACGCGCCGGCCGGCAACACCGTATCCACGGCGGAACACGCGTTCAGCCTCATGCTTTCGCTTTCGCGCAATATCCCCCAGGCGAACCAGTCTGTAAAAGAAGGCAAGTGGGACAGGAAGAAGTTCATGGGGGTGGAGCTGTACGGCAAGACGCTCGGCATCATCGGGCTCGGCCGTATCGGCGCGGAATTCGCGAAGAGAGCTCTCAGCTTCGGGATGAAGATAATGGCTTTTGATCCGTTCCTTTCCGAAGAAAGGGCCAAGTCCCTTAACGTGGAACCGGTGGACCTGGATACCCTTCTCAGAAGATCCGATTTTATCACCATTCACACGCCGCTTACGGAGGACACCAGGCACCTTATCGACGAAAAAGCGTTCCGGAAGATGAAGAAGGGGGTCCGTATCGTCAATGCCGCCAGGGGCGGTATCGTCGACGAGAAGGCGCTGGCAAAGAACCTGCGGTCCGGCAAGGTCTCGGGTGCCGCGCTTGACGTGTACGAGACCGAGTCGAAGCCGCCGGTCGACAGCCCTGTCATCGGCATGAAGAAGGTCATAACTACCCCGCATCTGGGAGCATCCACCGAGGAAGCCCAGGTAAACGTGGCCATGGACATCGCGAAGTCAGTTTCGGACGCTCTCCTGGGCAAGGGATTCCGTAACGCGGCGAACGTTCCGGCGATGGAAGAGGATGCCCTGGAGGTCGTGCGGCCCTATGCCAACCTGGCGGAACGGCTCGGTTCCTTCCAGGCGCAGCTTATCGATGAGCCTATCAGGTCGATCACGGTGAACTATATCGGCGAAATCGCTGATGTTGACGTCTCGATCATTACCAGGGCTCTGATGAGGGGGGTATTTAACCCCATACTGGAGGAAGAGGTCAATTACGTGAACTCGCTGTTGATCGCGAAAGAAAGAGGCATAAAGGTCGCCGAGAAGAAGACTTCAAAGATAACGGATTTCGCGAACCTGATCAGCGTGGAGCTTGACACGGGCAGGAAAAAGCATTTTATAATGGGGACGCTTTTCGCCAACAAGGAACCGCGGATCATCAAGATGAACAGATATTACGTCGAAGCTATCCCGGACGGGTACATGCTCGTGGTATCCAACAGGGATGTCCCGGGCGTCGTCGGGAAACTGGGGACAGCGCTGGGAAGGTACGGCGTCAATATAGCGGAGATGAGCTTCGGCAGGGACAAGGGAGCCGGAGAGGCGATCAGCTTGCTGAATGTCGACAGTGAAGTGCCGAAAGAAGTCATAAAAAAGCTTAAAAGGGTAAAGGACATCAAGGATGTCAAGCAGGTCCATGTGACCATATAGTGGGAATTGAGAACAAGGATAAAGGAAAAAGACCATGACCGCGAAGAAAAAGAATTTGATCAGGATCATCGACGTCACTAACCGCGACGGGGTTCAGACCTCGCGGCTGGGGCTGTCAAAACTGCAGAAAACCCTCGTCAACATACATCTCAACAAGATGGGCGTTTTCCAGTCCGAATTCGGTTTCCCGTTCACCCACCATGAATTGAATTACATCAACGCGAACCTGGAACTCGCCAGGAGGGGCGTCATACAGCCCATGCGCCTGTCCGGGTGGATAAGGGCGATAGAAGCCGATGTAAAGAAGGCGGTCAAGGATACCGATGTCGAATACCTGAACATGTCCATCTCCACGTCCGACCAGATGAT
>JAUWWB010000170.1 GCA_030617085.1 Candidatus Omnitrophota bacterium | reverse complement strand
GTTCAGATGTGGGGCAAGCATGATTAAACGATGCCCCCTTCAAAAACCTAAAACCTAACACCTAAAACCTAAAACCTAACACCTAAATCCTATTTCTGCTGGTATGCCAGGGCCTTTTTCTTGCCTGCTTCCTTTAAAAGGTCCCTGACCTCGACGGTCGTCATCTTGTCGAGTTTTTTTTGTTCATATCCGGCCGCCACCAACCTTCTTTTTTGGGACAGGACCCTCTGCCTTTTCGTTGCCCCACTCTTCTTGGGACGGGACCGGTAATTCTTCCGGGGTTTCATTTTTTCTCTCTCCTTCTTTCTCGACTATCATCAACTCAAAGTAACATATATTATACATTAATCCATATCCTTTGCAACCCATTTTTACCTACCCCACATTCAGTTCCTTTAACACCCCCGCCCTAACAACGCAGGCAAAGGGCAGGCACAGGGGCCTGCCCCTACATTTTTCTTTAAACTTCGAACTCAATATTATATTGCCCCCTTCGCCCGCTTATGTTACAGTATTGACATGTTAGAACAGCTAAAAAGAGACATCGACGGCGGCCTTGGATCGTTCCTGAAAGACGCGGCGCCTGCACTGCGCCTGAAAGCGGATTCCGGGCTTCTTTACGCCGGGATCCGGGATTTTCTGAGCCGCGACGGGAAAAGGATACGCCCGGCGCTCTTTCTCATAAGCTACCTGGGCTACACGAAAAGGAGGAAATTCTCCTACGAGAAACTTCTCCGCTGCTCGCTTTCCCAGGAACTTTTGCATGATTTTCTGCTGATACACGACGACGTCATCGACAGGTCCGCCCTTCGGCGCGGAAAACCCACTTTGCACAGGGTGTTTAACAGCGGGACCGGCGCACCCGCCGGTAGCGAACTCGGCCCCAACCTGAGCATCGTCGCCGGCGACATAGTATTCGCCCTGGCAATAGACGCGCTGATGTCGTTCGATGAAGCCCCCTCCCGAAAGGAGCGCGCCTTAAAGGTCTTCACCGGAGCGGCGGCATCAACCGGGATGGGTGAATTCATCGATGTCCTGAACAACATAAAAAAGATCGAAAAGATCACGGAAAAAGACGTTTTCCTCACATATACCCTTAAAACGGCAAAATATACCTTTGAAGGTCCGCTGCTTACCGGCGCGGTACTGGCCGGAGCGCCGGAGGAAGAGATAAAAAAGCTGTCAAAGCTGGGTATTGTCCTGGGACAGGCCTTTCAGATACAGGACGACCTGCTTGATATGTTTTCCTCGAGCAAAAAGATAGGCAAACCCGTCCTTTCCGATCTGAACGAATCAAAAAAAACGCTCCTTGTATGGAAGGCGTACCAAAGCCTTGCCGGAAAGGACAAGAAACTTATCAAGCACCTGCTGGAAAAAGAGAAAAAGACCTACGGCGACCTGCTGAGATTCCGGAAATTAATAAAGTCCTCCGGCGCCGATAAATACTGCCTGGAAAAAGCCCTGTCGCTTCTCGAGGAAGCAGACTCAACCTGCTGCGCCCTGCGCATGAAAACAAAGTACAGAACCGCCCTCGAACAGTTCATAAAAATGTCGTTCTCAAAGCTGGACTCTTTAAGAAGCACTCTCTTAAAATAATCAGGTAAGCCCGGAGCAACCATGAAGATAAACATCGCAAAAAGTTCGGGATTCTGTTTTGGCGTCAGGCGGGCTATAGATATGTGCAGGGACCTGGCTGGCGGCAAAAGGTCAGTCCATGTCCTGGGCGACATAGTGCATAACACGTTTGTCGTCCGTGAACTGGAGGAAAAAGGCATCAGGAAGATCAAGCGGATAAGGCCCGCCGAAAATTCCATACTTGTAATAAGGGCGCACGGCGCGCCGGAGAAGGTTTTCGACAGGGCCAAAGCCTGCGGCTACAGCATCGTTGACGCCACCTGCCCGAAGGTGAAAGAAATATACAAGATCGCGAGAAAACTTGAGAAAAACAACAGGATCATCATAATCGGCGACAATAACCACGACGAGGTCAAGGGTATAGCCGGCCAGTTAAGGAAAAGGCCCATAGCCATCGAATCCCCGCAGGACATTCCGCTCAAGAAACTGGCCCGCGTAAAAAAAGCGGCGGTAATAACCCAGTCCACCCAGGCGACAGACAATATTAATAACATAATGGAACGCCTGGAGAGGATCATACCTGAAGTAAAGTTGCATAACACCACCTGCCGGACGACCAGGGTGAAACAACAGGAGATCAGGGCCCTTCCCCGGGAGAACGACCTCGTCCTCATCATCGGATCAAAGACCAGCGCGAACACAAAAAGGCTGTACCAGATATCCAGGGGCATAAACAAAAAGACCCGCTGGATAGAATGCGCGGAGGATCTCAAACCGGCATGGTTCAAAGGCATCGGGTCAGTCGGCATAATGGCGGGAGCGTCGACCCCGGACCGTATTACGCGGGGGGTTGTTGAGGAGCTTGAGGCGATTAGTTCGCGGTTCGACAAGCTCACCACTCCCTGAACCGTCCCGAGCGAAGTCGAGGGGGAGTTCG
>JAUWWB010000094.1 GCA_030617085.1 Candidatus Omnitrophota bacterium | reverse complement strand
TCCTGAATATCTCGGTGGTCATTATCAGGATGGGGGCGTGGGGATTGATGCTGACGTCGCCGGTGAGTATGCCGGTTTTATCCCTGTACAGGGCCTGGAAATCCCGGAATTTCTGGTTAGAGAGCGCCTTGATCGGAGCCGTGTATATCACCCTCGTCCCCCGGGCGATACAGTCCTCTATCACGTGCTCGGCGATAGCCGTCTTGCCGGCCCCGGTGGGAGCCGAGACGATCACCGAATGCCCCTCGTTGATATGGTCTATTGCTTTTTGCTGAAAAGGATCGTACTCCATACTTCAATTATCTCATATCCCGGCGATAAGTAAAGCATAAAGCCGGCACCCATAAGAACGTCCGCAGGGGACTGTCGCTTTTAGGCGCCAGGGGAATGCGGACACCTCACCTCATTTAATGTTATATAATTGACAACTAACAAATAATAGCGTATAATATTTTTATGGCAGATATTCGGTACAGAAAAAGTCATAGCTGTGTTTATTCCCTGAAATATCATCTTGTGTGGTGCCCCAAATATAGGCGACCGGTCCTTACGGGAGACATAGCCAAAGACCTGGAATTTTTGCTTTATGAAAAGGCAGATCAACTTGACGTGGTTATAGAATCGCTTGAGATAATGCCTGACCACGTTCATTTGTTTATTTCTTCTGACCCGACAGAAGCACCTCAACGGCTCGCCAATCAGTTCAAGGGATATACTTCCCGGTTTCTTCGAGAGAAATATAAAACTTTGAGGTCGCGCCTCCCTTCCTTGTGGAGCCGATCTTATTATGTCGGTAGCGTGGGTCAGGTTTCCGAAAAGACGGTCAAACAGTTTATCAAACAGCAAAAAAAGCGATAGATGATCAAGTCCTACAAATACAGGTTGTATCCCACAAAGAAGCAAGCCCAATCTCTCGTGAAACAGCTTGGCGGACACCGCTATCTGTATAATCAGGCGTTGCAAGAGCGTAAGGAAACTTTCGAGTTGCTTGGCGAATCGGTCCGCTATCCCGAACAGGCAACAGGGCTTTTGCGAACTCTCCGGGCTACCAACGAAGCGGTTGCTTTCTGCAATTACAGTTCGCTTCAACAAACCCTGCGGCGACTTGACAAATCGTTCAAGTCGTTCTTTCGCCGCGTCAAGGCAGGGGAGAAGGCGGGTTATCCGCGATTCAAAGCCGCCGACAGGTTCAATACGATCCAATACGCCAGACATGGCGATGGTTGCCGGATCACCGGCGCGAGGCTTTACCTCCAACGTGTGGGCAACGTCAAGGTCAAGTGGCATAGACCTATTGACGGTACGGTCAAGACCCTCTCCGTTGCGCACAGGAATAGCCGTTGGCATGTATCTTTCGTCGTTGAATGTTCGCCTGATCCTCTGCCCGCGACTAATATCGCTGTCGGGCTTGATATGGGGCTTAACGCCTTCCTCACCGCAAGCGATGGTACTGCCGTAGATATCCGGCAGTTCTTCCGCAGGCGCGAAAGGAAACTCAAACAAGCACAACAACGCTTTGCGCGGCGTAAGAAAGGGTCTAACCGCCGAAAGAAAGCACGGCGCCTCCTCGCCCGTATGCACGAAAGAATTGCCAATAAACGGCTTGATTTTGCTCATAAACTTGCGTACACTCTCGTCCAGAAATACGACCGCATAGCGGTAGAGAAACTTAATATCAAGGGTATGGTGCGTAACAGATACCTCGCCAAAAGCATCTCTGATGCGGCGTGGGGGACTTTCTTCAATATCCTCAAAGCCAAAGCTGAAAACGCTGGGCGAGAGGTTGTCGAAGTAAACCCCGCTAGGACAAGCCAGATGTGTTCCGCTTGTGGCGAAGTGGTTAAAAAGAAGCTGTCTGAACGCGTGCATAAATGCCCCAACTGCGGATTGATCCTTGACCGGGATCATAACGCCGCTTTGAACAGTCTCACACGGGCCCGGACGGGGCCTTCGGTTTTGGCCTCGAGCGTTTGAGGTGCCACCGAGAAGCCCACGCCTTTAGGCGTGGGAGTCGTCACTTTATTTTGCTTGTGCGCGGGCATCTGTGAGTATAGAATTGAACAGTCTGTCGTAGTTCGCGGGGTGTCATCCTGAGCGAAGCGAAGGATGACAATGGGGAGGCGGGTTCAAAGCCGGGAAACGCGTGGCGGAGATCCTTCGCTTCTCTCAGGATGACAAAGGGGGCGGTCATGGAGAATTTTGAATTTTTTAATCCGACAAAACTGATATTCGGCAGGGACACGATAGGGCGGATCGGCGGAGAGATCCTTGAAGGGGGACATAAAAAAGTCCTGCTCATGGCCGGGCGCGGCAGCATTAAAAGAAACGGCGTCTATGACCAGGTCACAGGTTCATTGAAAGATTCCGGGATAGAGTGGGTCGAGGCCTGGGACATCCGCCCCAATCCCGTGCTCTCGAAAGTGCGGGAGATGATCGAGGTAGCGGAAGCGTCCGGCGTGGACGCCCTGCTGGCCGTCGGGGGCGGGAGCGTGATCGATTCGGGCAAGGCGGTCGCTGCCGGCCTCTACATGGATGACGTGTGGCAGGCGTTCGAGGCGAAGCAGCCGATCCTGAAGGCCATGCCGGTCTACACCGTTCTTACGATCTCGGCTACGGCCACGGAGATGAACCCCTACGCGGTGATCACGAACGAAGCGGAGAAGAAGAAGTGGGTCGTTCATGGCCCTGCTCTGTTCCCAAAGGCGTCCGTCGTTGACCCGTCCGTGCAGGTAACCCTGCCGTGGCACCAGACGGTGAACGGCGCCCTGGACGCCCTGAGCCATATCATGGAACAGTATTTCAGGGGGAGAGGATCAGAGACCACGCTTGCGTTCGATGAAGCGATATTTCGCTCCATCGTGGAAAACACCGATAAGCTTCAGTCCTCTCCGGATGATTATGACAGCCGCGCGAGCCTGGCGTGGGGGGCGACGCTGGCCCATAACGGCACCTCCGGAGCCGGGCTGGGCGGCGGGGACTGGGCTTCCCACGGGATCGAGCACGCCATAAGCGCCCTCAACCCGGAGGTCGCGCACGGGGCGGGCCTGGGAGTCGTCTTCCCCGCGTGGATCGAATACTGCAAGGAAGCCGACCCACGCATATTCAAGCGATGGGCCAGGAACACGTGGGACGCCCGCAGCGTGGACCGCGCCATCGCCGCGATGAAGGCGAAGATCAGATCGTGGGGCGTGGCCACCACCCTTGCCGGGATTGGCGTCGATGGATCACAGATCCCCGAGATCGCCGCCAACGCAGTAGAATTCGGCCCCATCGGCGTCATCAAAAAGCTGACAGAAGATGATATCATCAATATCTTGAGGTTGGCATCTTCCTAGAAGCCCGAAAAAAATTAAGCTCTGAACCCATTTTTCACTTGTCAATAATATAAAATGGGGTTATTATGCGTAGGAAAAAATAACGATGGTCATGCGTAAAACAGGGGGTAATACGCGATGAAGAAAGCGGTTTGTCTGGTTTTCGGTATTTTTCTTTTTTTGGTCCTTGCGGGGGTGGATGCTTATCCTCAGCAGAAATACGTTTACAACTGCAAGCACTATATTCAAAACTGGGATATCCCGGAATGGTCGACGTATAAAGAGGACCATATCTCGCCCATACTTTCCGTAGATGAAAATTTCAAGAAAAACGATAACTCGAGTCTGAAATTAACGGTCGCGTTCCCCGGGGAAAGCTGGAGCGCCGGGGTTGTTGAGGCCGAAGGGATCTTCGACCTGACGCTATACAGGGCTTTAACGTGTAGAGTGTACGTGCCCAGGTCCGCGCCGAAAGGGATAGAGGCAAGATTCATCATTGTCACGGGAGAAGATTATCTGTGGCTTGAGATGGACCGCCCGGTCGCTATCAACCCGGGCAAGCAGACCACCGTTACGGCAAACCTGAAATACGGCAACCACGGCTGGAAAAGCGGTGAAGGGCGCGTCCGGATGTCGGATGAACTTAAAGAGGACATACGAAAAGTGGCGATAAGGATCGAATCAAATATAGTCGAATACGAGGGCCCGGTTTATATCGACAACATCAAACTGGTTAAATAAGGCGCCCGTCCGAAGTGGTTCTCCCGGAGCTGATGAATTGAGCGGTGTCGGACAGGGCGAGGAATAACCGAAATTTGTTACTGATATGGCTAATGTCAGGAAGCGGGTAGTGATATCCGGGATGGTCCAGGGCGTGTTTTTCCGGGCGCATACGCGGGAGATGGCATGGAGCCTCGGCCTCACCGGATGGGTAAGGAACCGCCCGGACGGCGCCGTGGAAGCCGTCTTTGAAGGAGAGGAATCCGCGGTGGAGGAGATGGTCCAGTGGTGCCGCAGCGGCCCCTCTCTGGCCAGCATCAGCAATGTCGATGTCATCTCCGAGAAGTACACGGGAGAATTCGATTCCTTCCGGATAGCATACTAACGAAAACGATCTCAGCCCCCTATCCCGGCCCCGCCGGTTGTGGTGCCCCCCGGCGCCCCCCATCCCGCGGCCCGGGGGCGGCAGACACCCGCCCCCCAACCGAGCCGCCCCCCCGGGGGGGGGGGCCGCGGCAGGG